>JAGQHH010000297.1 GCA_020431945.1 Cyanobacteria bacterium HKST-UBA02
CGAGCATCTTCACTCGGATGCGAAAATGGTCGAGTCTATAATCGTTTCCGGAGTCTGCCTGGCTTTGGTGGAATTTTCCGAGAAGACGTTCGTTGTGGAAGCCGTCAAAGAAACCCTCGATAAGACGACCATCGGGGAGCTGGCCGTGGGGGATCCGGTAAATCTCGAGAAAGCCCTGAAGGTTTCGGATCGCCTGGGGGGGCATCTGGTAAGCGGGCACGTGGATTGTGTGGCTTCTGTCAAAAGCATCGAGCTTCAGGGTGTATCGAAGCTGATCAAATTTTCACTTCCTTCGGTCTGGTCTCCCTATTTCGTTCAAAAGGGATCCGTCACTGTGGCGGGGGTCTCTCTCACCGTGGTCGAGTGTCCGTCGATTAGCCCTGATTCATGTAACGCTGGCAGTGGTGGCGATTTCTGGTTCAGTGTCGCTCTCATTCCACATACTCTGGCTGTGACGACCCTGGGCAGGCTGCAGGTCTCGGACCGGGTGAATATCGAGACGGATATGATTGCCCGCTATGTCATCCGGTTACTCGGAGATTCCTACCTGGAAAAGCTTAATAAAGATCGGGAATCTCTTCTAATTCATGAGAATGAAGGCTAGACTCATTGTCAAGCTATA
The DNA here is from genome assembly GCA_020431945.1 of Cyanobacteria bacterium HKST-UBA02. The sequence continues at coordinate 623 of JAGQHH010000297.1, forward strand.
GCTCAGCGAGGAGACACCATGACGGTCGACAGGTCCTTGGATTGCGAGCCGGCGGTTGCCGGTAATCACACTGAAACATTCAGTGGAGACTTCAGCTCTGTCGAGGAAGCTATTGAAGACATAGCCCGAGGCAAATTCGTAGTTGTTGCCGACGATGAGGGCAGGGAAAATGAAGGCGATCTGATTTGTGCTGCTGAGCTGATCACTCCTGCGATGCTTAATTTTATGGTTACCGAGGCCCGGGGCTGGGTCTGCCTGTCGCTTACTGCCGAGAAAGCCAGGCAGCTCAATCTGCCGATGATGGTGGAGGACAACACCGAGGCTCAGGGCACCGCTTTCACCGTTACCGTCGATGCCGATCCCAAGTTTGGTGTCAGTACCGGTATCAGTGCCTACGACCGGGCTACGACGATTCGAGTGGCAGTCGATTCCATGGCCAAGCCTGACGATCTTCGCCGTCCGGGACATGTCTCCCCCCTGGTCGCTAGAGAAGGTGGGGTGCTTCGCCGGGCCGGGCATACCGAGGCTGCAGTCGATCTGGCAAGGCTTGCCGGTTTGAATCCGTCCGGGGTGATCTGCGAGATCATGAATGCTGATGGAACCATGTCCCGGGTGCCGCAACTCTTCGAGTTCGCCCGAAAACACAATCTCAAAGTCATCAATATCGCTCAACTGATCGCGTACAGGCTCAAGTCAGAGCGTTTTGTCGTGCGCGAGGCTGTTGCTAAGCTTCCTTCTGCATACGGTGATTTCAATGTTTATGCTTATCGCAATATCCTTGACGATAGCAACCATCTAGCTCTGGTGAAGGGCGATGTGACGAACAAGAACGATGTCCTGATCCGGGTTCATAGCGAGTGTCTTACCGGTGATGTGTTCGCCAGCCTGCGCTGTGATTGCGGACCCCAGCTCGAGGCTGGCATGGCTATGATCGCCGCCGAAGATTATGGAGTCCTGGTTTATCTCCGTCAGGAAGGCAGGGGAATCGGGCTGCTCAATAAGATCAAGGCCTATGACCTCCAGGACGGTGGTCAGGACACTGTTCAGGCTAACGAGTCTCTCGGTTTCAAGCCCGATTTGCGCGATTATGGGGTGGGTGCCCAGATCCTCTGCGATCTCGGGCTTTCCTCGGTGCGAATCATCACCAATAACCCCAGAAAGATTGTCGGTCTCGAGGGTTATGGTCTGAATGTCACCGGCCGGGTCGCTATGCCTCCGGCTTGCAACAGCCACAATCTTGGCTATCTGGTCACCAAGAAAGAGAAGATGGGGCACTGGCTCGACGGATTGCAGCAGGAAAGACTGGTTGAGAAAACTGAACTGAAGACAGAACTGAAAAAAGGATAGCGAAATGACTGCAGAGACACCGAATGTGATTGAAGGCCGCCTGATCGGGACCGGACTCCGTTTTGCCGTGGTGGTGAGCCGATTCAACGACTTCATTACCAAGCAGCTGCTCGACGGCTGTGTTGACACTCTCAAGCGTCACGGAGTCGAGGCCGGTCATATCGATGTGATCTGGTGTCCGGGAGCCTTCGAGATTCCCCTGGTAGCTCGCAAGGCTTGCGAGACCGGTCTCTATAATGCAGTCATTTGTCTGGGTGCCGTCATCCGCGGTGCCACGCCCCACTTCGATCATGTCGCAGGACAGAATGCCTCGGGAATCGCATCGGCCGGTCTCGATTCGGGCGTGCCCACCATTTACGGAGTGCTCACCACCGAAACCATCGAGCAGGCCATCGAGCGAGCCGGAACGAAGGCTGGAAACAAAGGCGCGGATGCTGCCATTGCCGCTGTCGAGATGGTCAACCTCTTGAGCAGTCTCAGCCGGCGGGCTGAGCACTCGAAGAGCAAATAGCCCAGAGCGCAAATAAGCTCATTCGAAGATAATCACATTGCGGGTCGGGTCGATGGTGTATTTCAGACCTGATAGAAATGTCTGACCGAGAAGGGGCCTGGTAAATCTGGAATTGATCATGATCGCGGCTCCGACATTGTGTTTGTCTATCGGACCGAGGCTGACGGTGTCGACATAGAACTGGAAGCCCTGTTTCTGCCCGCCCACGCCTTCTGCCTGGCTAGAGCGGGCGCTGGTGGGACGGTTGAGACCGCATCCCGCCAGATGCCGGTCCGCGAAAGATAGAGCATTCGCTCCTGTGTCGAAGAACATCTCGCATTCCCGACCGTTTATCTTTACGGTTACGACTATATTGTTGCCCTCTCTGAAAAAGGGAACCTCGTTATCGGCAAGGGCTCCTTTCGGGCGCCCGGAGGCCTTCTTGCCGTCTGTCTTTTTGAAGCGGAGGATCTGGTTCTTGTCGTCGATTTCGCAGATGAAGTCCTGGAAGAAGTTCTGACCGAGAAGCGGGATGTTCTCGAAGGCGAAGGGATCGGTCTTCATGGCCTTGCTTTTCTCTTCGATATAGATCGGCGTAGTCCGGGAGAGGTTGCCGATTTCGATAGTGACCAGACCGGCGCTTGTCCTGATCTCGCCTCCTACTCCATCGATCTTCATGCCCGGGGAATTGCCTCTTTCTGGCTTGATTCCCATGGCATCGAGCCAGATTCGCCGGCAATATGTGACACCAGCACCGGTATCGAGCATCATCTCAGTGGACACCCCGTTCACCTTCACCGGCACCAGCATGTGGCCGCTGATGGATTTCTTGTACTTCACCGAGACTTCTTCCGGGAGCTTGCTGTAAGAGTCCCGGCCTTCCGCCTTTATGGACTCGATGGCTTCCTGGTGTTTCTTCCTCAGGTCCGGATCGATCTTGAGCATGAAGTTCAGGGCCAGGCGAGCCACTTTCGAGTGCGGATAATTGTTGATCACCCTCGTGTAAGCTGCTTTCGCCTGCTCCATCTTGCCCAGATGGTGGTAGCAGAGAGCTTCGTAATAAGCGCTGTTGGCCTCGTTGTCGCCATTGTTTCTGGCTTTTTCGAAAAGCGCGAGAGCGCCGCTGTAATCACGCTTCTCGAAAAGACTGACCGCCTGATTGTATTCGGAAGCCTGTGCCGGCAGAACAGTCAGGAAAAAGCATGTGAATGAAAGAACCGTCAGGAATCTCACCGCGATAGATCCGACCGCTAAATGGACGATCCTGGGAGTACCGGCAATCGGATAGGAGTTGGATGGTCTCATGGTCGGAGCAATCAGGCCTGGCTCTCCGCCTTGCTCAGGTGCTCTTTCGTGAGGGGATGCTCTTTCAGGAAACGCTCCACCAGGCTGGTGACTTTCATGGTCTCTATAATCGGCCCTTTTACTTCGACTTCTCTCAAAAGCAGGGCCCGATGCAGAGGAAGCTTGCTCTGCACGAGACGGAGCAAGGTTTTGCCGGTGAGGATGAAACAGACCTTGGGCCGGCCTGCTTCCGGGGCCAGGCGCTGGGCGGTACTCTCGCCTCCCTGGTTTTTCAGGACGAAGGCTAGATCGCTAGCTTCTTTGAGCTGGAAACCAATTTCCTGACCGGCGGTAATTGCCTTGTCCATGAGACCGCCGGTATTGAGTAGCCCCGGCAGGAATTCCTCGAAATAATATCTGATCACACTGTCCGAGTAGGCGATGGTCTGATCGTCACCGAGACCCGGTCTGGACCTGGGCTCTCCCCAGTTGTTCTCCCGGGCGCGCTCGATGACCTTTTCAAAGTAGGCGCGATCTGCTTTCACCGGAGGAACATGATAGCGTCCGGCGACCTCGAAGAGGTTGCGAGTGCTCACTTGAATTTCGTCGTTGAGGAGCTTTTTCAAAGTGGCTGGCAGATCGAGCGCGTCTTCTTCCTGGCATTCCACGGACTCGAGACCGGATGCACTGGCGGCGTTCGGCAGCCACTCGCGATTGAGAGCGGGATTGGTGGCTACCAGATTGAGAACGCGCGGGCGCTCGCTGTCCTCGAGATAGCGCCAGAACACATAGGTAGCCATATCCACCGGCATGAACCAGAAAACCGAGTCCGGTCTGAAGCTGAGAGCCAGTCTCATGCCGCCTTCAGGCTTGCCTGCGTCATTCATTTTCTTGAGAAGAGGATAGAGTCCCGTGTGGCTGGCTGTGATACCATCTTCAGTGGCGCCGCAAAGAATCGGCATGCGCACCAGGTACCATGGTGCTTCGCAGCCCGAGAGCTCCAGAAGGAGTTTGTTCTCATATTGCTGACAAATGCTTTCCCAGTTGCTGGCAGGCTTGCGACGCTCGAATTCGAATTGCTCCGGAACTACGCCGTCTTGTTGCACACCTCCGAAAATAGACGAGATGATGAACAGTGGAGTTTCCTTGTTCTGAGCAACCACTTCGGCTAGCTCGGTCACTGACCAGGGAGCTCGAGGCGCTCTGGATTCATCGTAGTTGGGCGGCATTCCGGCAAAAATAACTGCATCGTATCTGGTGGCGCCGCCGGGTTCCTGTTTGTCGATAATCTTGAATCGATCCTGGAAGGCTTTGGTTTTGTCACGACCGCCGAAGGACTCCTCGAGGGCGGCCAGGGCCGATGACTTGAGGTCCAGGGGTGACATGGAAAATAGATTCAACGACGACTTCGCGGCAATATGAACATTCCAGCCCTTCTTGACGAGCCAGGCGGTAAGTGGGCCGGTGAAACTGGATACCGGACCCCAGAGATAAGCTATTTTTTGAGACGTTGACATAGGATTTGCTCTCGGTGAGGAGCGCTGCTTAGTGGCAAAAGAGTATTTTACAATCAGAAAGCCCCTATCCGGCTTCTTTTAAGGACTGGATTCAGATCCTGAAATCTGTCGTCAAGTGGAAGGGCTTCCAGCAGAACGGCTTCAAGCCGAGGGATCAGGCGCGCCCCAGGGGATTAGAGAAGTCCATCTCTGAATCGACCACGACGCTTCCTGCCAGCTGGTCCCCGAACCGTCTGCCATCACCGGTCTTGAATGTGAGATATCCCTCGAAAGGAAAGACCAGGACAATATAGATGGTGCAGCCGATATTGACGGCGGTGGTAATCAAGCCGTTGATCTCGGCCCCCAGGGGAAGAACTGCCAGGGTGTACTGAACGAGCTGCTGAATGATAAAAGGCACGAAAAAGACGATGTTTCTCTTCAGTCCCTGGGCTATGGAAACAGGCTGCCCTGTGCCGGCATCGACTACCTGCAAGCCCATGAGATTCTTGCCTATTCCCCGGCCCTGGTAAAGACTGTCCCGGAGCAGAAGAATAATCAGGATGATCGTGCTCAAAGAGAAAACCTGTGAAAATCCCGGGACCAGAAGCCCAATCATGCTCGACACGGCCTGGAGAAGGGTGC
>JAGQHH010000298.1 GCA_020431945.1 Cyanobacteria bacterium HKST-UBA02
GGCTCCCAGTGCCTGGTCTGCCTGAAATTGCCGGTGTCGATCTCGAGCAGGACGCTTATCTGCTCATAGCCCGGATAAGAGAAGGAGATTGTAGCGTCGGCCTGCTCGGCGCCATAGGCACGCTCACCGGAAAGCTCTTTCCAGAACTCTCTGCCGGTGGCGAAGTCCAGCTCCCGGATCATGCTCTGTACCTCCGCATCGGCAAGGGCGAGCCTGACATCCACCAGACGCAGGAAGTGCTCTTTATGATAAGTGTGGGGCGGACCCGTGGGGATCTCTTCCCAGGAAATACCTTTGTGCTGCTCCAGGGCTTTGGCTCCCTGGGTGGTGAGAAAGTAGATCAACTCCGGACGTCCTCGCCCCTCCATCCGGCCGCTCGAGGCGGAGCCGGTGAAGCCGGCTTGTTGCAACCGGCGCAGACGCTTGCGGGCCGTCTCATAACTGATCTCAGGGAAACAGAGCCTGGCAAGCTGGCTGGATGTAATGGTGCGATGCAGGTAGAGCTGGAGAAGCGCTGCCAGATCCCTGTCCATAAGGACAATGTTACGCCTTCTCGTTTTGCCGCGGGCTGCTCGATCCACCATTATCCATGATTCCCGGGGCTTGAGGGCAGCCTATCGCTACCTGATTTGTACCCCTTAAATCATTGTAGACCAGTTTCGAGCTCAGATCACATCTTGAAATGCAATTTCTCGATATCAGAACTCGACACCACCGGGTTTGCGCTGGGCACCCTGCTGATACTGGTTGGCGAAACCGAACCGGGAGATATCAGGGTTGAGGCTTGTCACTGCAGAACGCTGATTCTCGGCGGCGGCGGCAACAGCTTCGCTCTCGGCTACTCTCTGGGAGAGCGGTCCATCGGAGGCTGTCTCGGCCCGCTTCTGAGGGATGGTGTCACGATTGGTGACTTCCAGTCCGCCGTAGCGGGGCTGAGGAAGAGCGCCAGCCGGTCTGGAGCCCATCGGTCCGACCACGCCGGGATTGAGATTCTGCGGGCTGATCGCCTGGGAGCCCTGGGCAGGCTGGGTCTCGGCAGCGCCGATGAATTTGCCGCATTCGATGCAGAACTTGCCCTTGCCGGCAATCTGTCCGCAATGCGGGCAGGAGCGCGAGCCGCCAGCAGCCGGAGCCTGAGGCACGGCAGCAGGAGCAGCAGGAGCAGCAGGCACGGAGGCGGGAACAGAAGCAGCAGCCGGAGCCGATACTTGAGCAGGCATGGAAGCCGCAGCCTGGGCCATGGCGTTCATGCCGGGTCTCGTCGGCAGTCCGCCCATACCGCCCATCGCTCCACCACCGGCGAATCCGGGAAGAGCGCCACGGGAGGCGAAGGGCTGGCCGGCCGGAGGAGCCGGTTCATCGACTTGAGGAGCATGCTGGTTCATCAGAGAACCCGATACTTCCATCTCGGATTCCATTTCCATTTCGGCTCCGGCAGCCCGGGCGAGCTCCTGGCTCGGGGCCGAGAAAGCCTGGTTGATGGCATCGGCAGGATGAACGACCTGGGCGAATCCACGCTCGCTTACAGCCTGGCTGCCTTCCGGACCGGATCTGGAGTTGACGTTGTGCAACAGGTGCAGTCTGGCGATCTCTTCGATTCCTCTCAGGTCGACCATGAAAGGCTTGGTTTCACCGAACTCGGGATCGCCTGCCGGAGCGAGATAGACGAGAGCGTGATGTTTTTCCATACGCTTGATACCGTCTGGATCTACCCGGGCGACAACCTGCTGGGAGTGAATCCGGTTCCAGCTGGTCGGGAAGATACCGAAGCCGGTGGCCTGATAGTGGTCGGCAATACCGGGGACGAAAACGGCATGCTTGCCGATTTCTTCCGAGAAGAATTGAGCTGTGTATTCGTCAGCGTTGTGCAGACAGACACGGATGGCGCTGTTGGAGAAAATGGTGCGCAGTTCGGATTCGGCTGCCGCTCCACTGCCGCTGGCGATCTGGGAGATGTTCTGGAGGATGACGGTGAGTCCGCCGTTGGCGCCCCGGACGATAGCCGAGAGACGTCCCGCCAGGTCGATATTGAGGGTTTGATATTCGTCGAAGAATGCAAACAGGGGAAGTACCGACTTGGTACCGTATCTTGTGTGCAATGCTTGCTGGAGCTGATAGACGAAAGTGGCAGCCAGAGACTCGGCGTCAGGACCCAGTGAAGCCGGGGCACCGAAGATGAGCACTGTGGGCTGGTGCATGCAAGCCGAGAGAGCGATATCCGATTTCTCGGTGACTCTCAAGATTCCTTCGTTCTTGAACATTCTCAGACGACCGCGGACACCCTGGATGTTTTTGTCCCAGTCCTGGTCGGTGCGGATGATGGAAGAAAGACGCTGGGTGAGCTCGGAAAGCTCGGCGGCATTGATGTCCGGACGGCTCTTCAGCTGTCTGAGCGACTCGACGATATTGCGACGGTTGTTGACCAGCTTCATGAGACCGCGCGGGTTGCAGGGAAGCGGATCGAGTTCGGAAGCGCTACCGTTCTCGTCTTCACCGACGACCTGGACGGCGCCCCAGTGCAGGAGCTGGGCAAGACCTTCGATATAACCCATGTCGCGCTCAGCCCAGTGCTGCTCCTCGGCATCCAGAGAGTTGATGTCCTGGACGATGGAAGTCGCGAAGGTGATAGCCGGCAGATCCAGCGGATTCCAGTGAATCGATTCCTGATCGAGAGGGTTGAAGTAGAGGGTGTTGAATCCGGCATGTTGAGCTTCGGGCAACACCGTGTATTTGAAGCCTTCTTTCTTCTCGTCAAGGTTGGGATCGTTGGCTTTCGCCTCGAGAGCGATGATGACGCAGGGCTTGGCCAGCAAGGACTTGATGATGGCACGCATCAAGGTCGTTTTACCTGAACCTGACGGAGCTACGATGAACATGTTCTTGTTGGGAAGGCGACCCATCGGAATCGTAATCGGCAGGTGAGTCCTGGCCAGGAATCCGAAGGGAATGACCACGCCGTCCTCATCGGTCCAGGTGGCGTTGGGATTGCGTTTGCCCATACGACCATGACGTCTCAGGTTGGGCGGGCAGAGATAAGAGCGCTCGTAGTCACGAGGCGTGAGCATACCCGAAGGCGGGTTGAATGTGCGGATGGTCTGCCAGGGGAAGAGTCTCTTCTTGTGAGCGGCAGCGATGATCAGAGCGAGGAGCACCAGGGTGGGAAGCAGGATGGCGACCGAGGTGGCATCCAGGAATCCGTGCGCTCTCTTGCCCATGGGAGCATGAGATTGCGGGTGCGCTTTGACGATACCTTCCATTCTCAGGCTCTTGCCCTGTTTCTGAATACCCTGGGTGGGCGGGCCGCCATGACCGGGATCGGTGCTGGCAGTCTGGGAGCGGGGCATCGGTGTGGAGCCGAGATTGCTCTGACCCTGAGGAGGCAGATACTGAGCGCCGGGAGCAGCCAGGGGACTGCCGGCAGGAGCCGCCGCCATTTGACCTTGCATCTGACCTTGCATTTGACCGGGCATTTGACCCATATAAGAAGGCTGCTGAGCATACTGAGGAGCAGCATAGCTCTGAGGCGCATACTGAGGAGCAGCGTAGCCCTGAGGCGCATAAGCCTGAGTGGCGGCATAAGGCGATTGGGCGCCGTAAGGCTGAGCCGCTTGCGGCAGAGGGATCATCTGCTGACCCTGAGGCTGGGCCATGAGCTGACCATGTGCCGACGGCAGACCCTGCTGCATCTGATTGATGCGCTGATACTCATTGACAGAGATGACCTCGCCAGTATCGGAGTCCTTGTACTGGACGATATTGCCTCTTTCGTCGGTCTGTTGTCTGTAAGTCATCCTGCTTGGTCCTTCTGTCTTGTCTGTCTAATGCCAACTGGAATCGCGATTACATTCCGCGCTGGCCTTCACCAATTCCGCCAATTCTCAATCCGCCAGGGGTGCTGGTCACCAGATACTCGATATTCACATCTCTATCACGCGAGCCCTTGCCCGGTACTTCCATGGTCTGTATGCCAGTCACCAGAATCACCACCGATCCGTCCGGCTTTACCGAGCCGACCCCTACAGAGGTAGGATGGAAAGAGCTTCTCAGACCAGCCGATTCGATCTGCTGAGCGATCTCGGGAGTCCAGACATTCTGCTTGTAAGCGTCCGCACAGTCCGGAGTCATATACTGAATCGCCGTGGCCTGGCTCTGGGGAGCGGTGCCGGCGCTCAGGTCCCAGGCGGGCGTCAGGAAGGTCTGCACCAGATTCAATGCCTGACCCTGGTCGATCTGCATGGCAGGTTGCTGAGCCATTTGCTGGCTGCCCGCCGGCGCTTCTGCTGTGGGTTGATACATCTGCTGTGCCGACGGGTCTCTGGGTCTGCCGGTGACATCGGGATGGTCAGCCCATTTCGGGCGCTGGCGTGTCTGACGCTGCTGGGGCTGGCTCTCGCCGAGAATCAGGGCGGTCATGAAAACACCGATGATGAATCCGGCGATCCCGCAGATCAGGAGGGTCAGTTTGTATTTTTCACCAGCGTGATAATCGAACATGATGAATAACCTCACTAACCGGCTTTGAGAAGCTCGGGTCTGAACGTGTCGGGAGTATAGCCCTGACCGAGCAGGTGGCAGGCCCAGCGGGCATCGCCGTTGCAGAGCTCGATCATGCGCGAGCGCATGGGCTGGTCGGTGTTGGGCTCGGTGGTGGCTACCCAGTACATGAAGCGCGGAACTACAAGACGGACCACTCCCCGGGAGATCTTGTGATAGACGAGGAAGGCATCGGAGAACTCGCGATTCTTCCTGGTCAGGTGACCGATGGAGTTCATCTCCTGGGTGGTGAGACCGCAAGCATCTTTGATCAGATCGAAGTTGCTGGGGTCGTTGCCGAGGATGATCTTGATGGAGCTGTTGGTGGCCAGGTTGCGAGCCCGCTCGTCCCGGAGCAAGTCGCCGAGCTCCTGGGAGATACCGATGAAGAGCAGACCCAAGTGGCGGGAGGTGCGGGAAGCATCTTCCACCAGAGTCTTGCCGCCTTCGTAGCGGAGCAGTCTCCAGAGCTCGTCTATGCAGAAGACGAAACGTGCCGGCTTGCCTTTGGCCATTTGCTCTTGCTTGTGCTGAGCGGCATTTCTCAAGACATAATCCGAGACGAAAAGGGTGACCACAGCCTCGAGGGTCTTGTCGTGAGAAAGATCGGATGTATCGAAAACGATGAGCTTGGCCTGACTCGGGATGGAAGTAGGACCATCGAAGAGCTTGCCATAGATGGCGCCCCGGCAATAGAGGCTGAGACGGTTGACCAGATCTTCGCAGACCTCGCCGCGTTTCTTGCCTTCATTGGCTTCGCTTTCTCTCTTGAGCCAATCCACCAGATCCGACTCGTAAGGCACCCGACCTTGCTTGGCGCATTCTTTGTAGATCGTTTGAATGCCCTGCATCAGGATCGGTTTCTCGTCTTTGCTCATGGCTTGCTGGCCGTTTTCGCCGAGCATGACGGAGTGGAAGTTGAGGATCTTGATGATGTGCGATTCGGGCGGGCTGAACGGATCGATCTCTTTGCCGTCCGGGCCGGAGAGAGGAAGATCGTAGAGATTGAGGGTGACATGACCGTCGGGACCCAGGCGGATATAAGAAGTCTCGTCATAGACTTCCGAGAGCATCCGGTAGGAGCCGGAGCGGTCGATGATCACTACCTTGGCGCCGCTGAGCATTTTCATCTGGATGATCTGCTGGGCGACCATTGATTTACCTTCACCGGGCTGACCGAAAACGACACAGAGAGCGTTGGGGAGCTTCTCGTCATAAGGATTGAGGAATACAGGCTCGAGAGTCTCTTTGGAGAAGCCCAGCCAGTTGCCGCCTTTTTCGGAGCCCAGATGAGCATGGACGAAAGGAAAAGAGTTGCGAACGGTAGGTGTTCTCACAGCCTTGCCGCGGCGGGTGACATCGAGACCCATGGCGGGCAGGCTGCCCACGAACAGGGAGCGCTGCTCTCTGTAGCCGACGACGAAACGAGCGCCCCGGCACTGGGGAGCAGCCGAGCGCACCATCTCGGTGGCGCGGTTGAGCTCGTCGAGAGTATTGCCGAAAAGGGTGAAATAAACGGCATAGTTGAAGACTTCGATATTGGTGGTGTAGAGCTCGGAGCCGATATGGGCTGCTTCCTGGGCTTTGGCTGCTTCTTCCTGGTCCGGAGTGGAGCGCTGGCCGAGGATGCTCTGATAGGTGTTGGCGGTGGCCTGAGCTTGCTTGCGCTGCAGTTTTTTGCGGAAGAGCTCTTTATCCAGCTTGTGAGCATAGATATTCAGCCGCCATTCGCAGTTGAGACGGATCAGGGAGTTCAGCCACAGAGGACCGGTACGCTCGGGAAGACGGCTCATATAGAGAGTGCGAACGAAAAGACCGTCTTTCTCCTCGGACTCGTCCAGGTCTTCGGTGATATCGGAAATCCGCACATAGTCGGGATTGCTGAAGTCGTACTGGGATTCCATCAGTTGCTGACGGATGGTCTCGGGCTCCATGTCAGGGAAGACGCGACGGACCTTGCTGGCGAGCAGCTGGGTCTGGGGTCTGACCGGGACAGGAAGATTGGCTTCGGAGACCTGGCTGAGTTTCGGGTTGAGCTCTTTGTAGAGCATCCGGAAATACTCGATGGCCGAGACCGGACGGGCAGACATGCCGCCACAGCTCGAGAGCTGAGCAGCGTAGCCCTGGGCTCTCTGCAGAAGAGTGCTGACATTTCTGATATGGCTGCCGACGCTCTGGCGGGCGGCTTTATTGCCCAGGGCATCCTGAACGGTGCGCAGAGCATTCTCGAACATGCCTTTCTTGGCGGCTTTCTCTCTGGGAGGACGGTAGCAGAAAGTGACCAGGAAACGAAGCTCGGGGATGAAGTTGCGAGCCAGGAGCGACGCCTGATCGTTTTCCACGCACTTGCCGACATACTTGAGGAAATCATCGTCACAGACTTCCACAGGGTGGCGCTCGAAGTATTCACGCTTGCTCGTATTGTGGCAGATGATCGTGAACTGGACCGAGGTGTCGATACCATTGAGGAAACCGGAGAAGTGGTTCATCAGGGAGATCAGACGGACTTCGTCGAAACCGCTGACATGGACGCCGTCCACTTCGAAGCAGCATCTGTAAGAGCCGTCTTTCATGACCATGATACCGAGACCGGTGGCGTCATCCTGGAAGAGATCCCATATAGGCAGGAGACCGGCAGCGGCGGGATGCGGTCTGGGAACGGCCACGGAAGGAATCTTCGAAATCGCTTCGGCGAGTACGGGGTCGATGACCTCTTCCTTCTCTTTGCCTCTGAACAAACCGAGCAAAGAGGTGCCCTTGCTGAGAGCCTGGTCTTTGATGGATTGGTGGGATCTGGAGATAGAGCTAGCCATTTTTTTCTTCCTTAGAAACTTATTTCGTCGATGCCTTCGTCAATTACTTCGAGGAATTCCGGGAGCTCCTCGTCATAGAGGAATCGTTCCGGGCTTGGGTCGGGCCCCGGTATGAATACCTGGGGGCTCATGTAGAAATTGATCAATGTCTCCCAGTGTCCGGCGGTCTGATTGAGAGTGAAGAGGCAGTATGCCGGTCCGATGAGAGCGATGAAGATGGCGACATCCACCCGCAGGTCGTGACCGGCGAAGGGGATGGGGTTGAGCCAGGAGTAGAGCTGGGTGCCGATGATGAAACATACGAGGCAGGTGACCAGCTGGTCGTAGCGAAGCCCGAAAAGCTTTGGTTGATCTTCAAGATTTAGAGGGGTGATGTCTTCCATGATTTTTCTAGGCGGTTGCGGTGTTCTGAGTGATTACTTGATAGGGGAATGGTGCTTCGCTCTGGGGCTTTTCTGGTGTGATTATCACCGGGCTCAATTTGAAAACACCATCGATGATGTGAGGCGGCAGGACGATTGGTTTGGAATTTCCCTGTCTTGCCTGGTTGGTCTGGTGGACCACCAGCTCTTTGGGAAGAGCGGAGCGGCGGTTGACCATGCCGAAATACTTGAGCGACTGGTCGAAGTTTCCGAGAAGTCTCTGGACTTCGCCCATGATGTAGTGATAGCGGCTGCGGTTGCCGACCCAGCTCTCGTCATTGAGGGCCTCGGCGAGTTCGCGAGAAGCGAGCTCTAGCCATCTGACTCCGTCCTGCCAGTCTTCCCGGGCGCACCAGTAGCCATTCAGGGCGACCATGGCTCGATCGAGAGCATGAGCGCCTTCCTTGCGGCCCGTGAGAACGGCATGACCGAACTTCTTGGCGTTGCTCACCGGCGGGGCATCCGGCACCATGGCAGAAAGCATGAAGCTTGTGCGGAAGGCGCTCTGCCACCAGGTGTAGATACACTCGGGGCAGGTGGAAAGCAGGGACGCTCTGATGAAAGCATCAGGAAGCACCCGATGAAGATCCGCTTCTACTTTCGATTGAAGGGAGATCTTCGGCATGCGGAAGGCTTGCATGGTGGCAAAGACTTGCTCGCATTTCGGGCACTGTACCGATATTTTTCGTAGGGCGTAGACTTTCATCGGGCTCCACCGGCTGAGAAACTTGGCTTGTTCTTAGAGTAAGCCTTAGCCCCCCCGGGGTAAATCGGGGGAAATCCCACGCCGAGTGGGAGAATGCCCATGATTTTGATTAAATCTGACGGTTTTTACGCAGTCCGTCCGTTGTCGTCCTCGAGACCGCTGTATTCGCGATCGTAGCCCTTGGCGCGTTGCTCCATCTTGCGGCGGATGACATCGACGATGGACTGGTCGTAGCCCTGGTCGGCTTCCTGCGCCCGTGCCTGGAAGGCACGTACCAGACCGACCTGCTTGACGAAGCTCTTGGTCGGGTAAGGCGATACGCCCTGCAGAGAGCTTCCGGAATCTTCCTGCTCTTTGATGGAGCTGGTGACCCGCATGATTGCTTCTGCCGTGTAGATGCTCTTGGAGTCGATATTGTGCTGGCCCCAGTCGGGATCGGTATCGAGCATGGTCTGGACCACATGGGTGCGCTCCACCGAGAAGTTCTCGGCGCCCACTTTGTTGAGAGCGATAGCGGCTGCCGGAGCCATGGAAGGATCCTGGGCATAGACACGCAGGGCTGTCTGAGCGACATGGGGATCGGCGAGCTGCTCGTAAGAGAAGCCGGCGGCGTGCAGGTCATGGACCACTCTGTATGCCATCTGGGCGGTGTCGTTGAACTGGCTGACGAAAGATCCTGCATCTCTGGCCAGTTCGTTCTCGTCCAGGGTGCCGTAGTCGGTGCTGCGACCGGAATGGACGAGTTCGGCATCCACCCGGGTCTCCACTACCTGACCGGAATTGCTCGGGCCGTTGTAGCTGCCCAGACTGGCTTCCATTTGCGGAGTGTTGTCGTGAAGGGTAGTGGTGAGGCGGATCTTGCGGCCCGGCGGTGTCGAGGTGGGACCGGCGCCGGTATTGGTGACATGGACGCTGGCCCGGGTCTGCTGGTGTCCACCGGCAACCGCGGCAGCACCGGCGATCTGGGAAAGATTTCCGGGCAGCTCGGGCTCGACATGAGCGCCGTTGTCCACAAGCTCCACTTCCACCGGTACATCGTTCATATAGGTCTGACCGCCCAGGCTGACCGAGCTCGCCATCGAAGGAGCGCCACCGCCGCTGCGGATTACTTGACCCTGGACGATCTGCTGGACACGCTGCCTGCCGGCAACGGCGTTGCCTGCACTGGCCATACCGGTCATCGCCTTGTAGGCGTTGGTGTAGTCGCCGGGATCCTTGCCGGCGCCGACTTCGGTGGCGATCCGGTTGACCATGGCGACGTTCTGGCAGGCGGTCTCGCCGAACTCGTGGGCCAGGGCCCCGACAGTATCGACGACTTCGTTGGGCATGATCTGGGCTTCGCGACCGGCCCAGACAGTGGCCACGCCACTCATCGGGGAGACGCCCGGAAGCTCTTCCGCCATTCTGGCGTTCATATAGGCTACGCCGCCGCGGATTCTGTGACCTTTCGCCCAGGGCTGCGCTCTCATGATATTCATGTGCGAAGCTACGGCTCTGGACATACCGCTGATTGGAATGGCGTTCTGGACGAGAGATTCGGTGGCTGGGATATGCTTCCAGTTCCAGGCCGATTCCGGCGAGCCGGCATTGGTCATGATGAAAGCGCCCATGGCTTGCTGCTCTTCGTCCATGGGACCGAAGCGGTCGTTGAGATATTCGGTATAAGCGTTGCCGGACTGGTTCAGGACATAAGCCTGGGAACCCTGGACGGCTTGCGAGTACATGGCTTGCTGGAAGCGCTGCTTGGCGGCAGCGGTTTGCGACCAGGAGCCGCCGTTATAGGTCATGATGCCGGCTGCCATGCGCTCTTTCCAGTTCTGGGGCTTGTGAGCGCCTGCTTCCATGGCGGAGGAGCGAGCAGCGTCATAAGCGACAGGGTCGGAGCCGACATACTGAGCATAACCGGCAGTCATCATCTGCATGGCGATCTGCTCTTCGCTGGCATCGCGACCGGTACGGACATGGAAGGTCTGACCCTTGCCGTTGCCCAGGACCTCGGCTTCGCCGGAGGTGGAGGGACCGAGGGTGGTATCTTTAGCCAGACGGATATTGCCGGCGATGGTTCTGGGGCCGATCCAGCGGTAACCGGCTTGCTGATAGGTAGCAAAAGGCTTCTGGTCGTTGCTGGTGTTATACATGTTGAGATAGGGGCTGTCCGGTCCGGGGGTGCCGCCGTCGCTGGGATCCGGAGGATCCACGGGAGGACCGCCACTGCCGTTGCCGCCACCGGCGCCGCCACTGCCGAGCACACGACCCGAGACATTCATCTGGGCGTTGTCGCCGGTTGTGGGCTGACCGCTGGCATCGAGCTTCACTTGAGGAGCGCCGGTGTTCACGCCTTTGCTGGGCGGCGCCATGCTTACTTGAATCGGCTGGCTGTGGGCAGCCTGTTTTGCTGCTTCCTGGGTGAGCTGCACTTGCTGAGGGCTGGCGGTCTCGTCTTGCTGGATGACAGTGCCTTCCACATTGGTGGTGACATCGCCGGGCTTGCCGCTGGCATTGAGCCGGACACTGGCAGTGCTGGTGCCAGTACCGTCCTGGACATTGCCGGTGTTGTCGTCCATTCTCACGTCCTGGGCGCCGGTCTTGACCTGGCTGGCCACATGGGTGAAAGGTAGACGCATCTGACCACCTTGCTCGACGATCTTGCCGTCGGCGGT
>JAGQHH010000299.1 GCA_020431945.1 Cyanobacteria bacterium HKST-UBA02
GCTTGCCCATGAAGTGATCCTCGAGACCGGCTCTGATCATCTGGCGCCCATCCGCCAGGTATTCGGGCCCGATAAAGCCGACCACGTCATTGATCAGGAACGGCTCGAAATGCCGGGCAAGGGCATAACACCTTGCCTCCAGAGTGAGCTGATCGGCACCGTTGTGCGAGGATGACGAAAGCTCCGAGCCCTGACCCGTCTCGAAATACATGACCCTGCCGCCCTGATTCTTCAAATGGCTGTGACCGACCTCTCTGGCTTCAAGAAGTGTCTCTATATCGATGCCGAAAGCCTCGTTGCCTTTCTGGGTGCCGGCGATACTCTGGAATATCAGCCCGGCCGGGGCACCGTTCTTGATGGCTCTCACCTGGGTGGTTACATGACTGAGGACACAGTTCTGTCCCGGCATCCCCAGGGAGGTCATGACCCGGTCCGTGGCTTCCAGGAGTCTGGCCACGATCTCGGGAGTGTCATAGGCCGGATTGATGCCGATGACGGCATCGCCGACACCGTATGAAAGCCCTTCATAGATAGTGGCGAGAATGCCCTCTACCGAGTCGGCCGGATGATTGGGCTGCAGGCGGGCTCCCAGCACTCCCCTGCCGCCCAGGGTGGTGTTCGCTTTTGCCACCACCGGCATCTTGCTGGCTCCGGCGATGAGGTCCAGGCTCGACATGAGTTTGGTCACCGCCGCAGCCATCTCTCCTGTCAGACCGCCCCGAATTGCTTCGATGTCCTTGCCGTCCCTGGATGCCAGGATGAAACGCCTCAGGTCGGCCACGGTCCATGATCTGATCTTTTCGTAGGCATCCTGATCCAGATTGTCGTCGATAAAGCGAGTCACCTCGTCCTCATCGGCAGGGACCACCGGCGACTGCCGGAGCTTCTCCATGGTTATCTCGGCAAGAGCTTCTTTGGCTTCCACCCGGTCGCGCTCGGTAAGGGCAGCGATGCCGGCCAGCTCGTCGCCGGACTTGCGCTCATTGGCCCTTGCCAGAAGCTCGGTGATTGATTTGATGGCTTGCATGGGCTTAGTGTACCCTATGCACCCATGAGCAGAACCGACAAGCTCGAATCGACCACAGCCGGGATCACTCCGGCTCGCCTGGGGGTAGGACGCTGCGGCGCCCGCCCGGAGACCTCTTCCTGGCTTTCTTTTCGTCGGGATCATGCCGTCGCTCGGGATGCCGTGTCCAGCGAGCTTGGAGCGGGATTTCTCGAAGGTTTCGCCGGGACCGGGGGCTACCCGGTGGTCCGCTCCCTGGCAACCGATCGCCGGGACTATGTGCTCAATCCCCCGAAAGGCAAACGGATCACAGAAGACGACCTGACGAGCTTGAAAGAGCATTGCCCTTCCGGAAGGGACGTCCAGATCGTCATAGCCGACGGTCTTTCAGCCCAGGCGGTGGAGACCAATATCCCGGATCTCCTGCCGATTCTAGAGAGCGGTCTGGAGCTCGAGGGGATAAGTTTCGGTACTCCGGTGGTGGTTCGTTTCGGCCGGGTGGCGGTGGCGGACCAGATTACCCACGCTCTCGGCGCCAGGCTGGCAATCAATCTCATCGGCGAGCGCCCCGGGCTTTCCTCCGGGGTCGGACTGAGCGCTTATATCACCCTGGGGGCGGGACCATCCACCATCAGCTCCCACCGGACCGTGGTGAGCAATATCCAGTCCCGGGGCACACCGCCGGCGGAGGCCGGTGCTTATATAGTCCATCTGGTGAAAGAGATCTTCGCCCACGGAGTCTCCGGGGTGGAGTTGCAAAAGATTCTCTGACCATGCCGGGACCGGGCGCGAGGGTTGGCGAGCTTCTCAGTGTTGGTATCGACATCGGTACCACCTCCAGTCATTTGATTTTTTCCCGTTTGCGTCTCGACAATCTCGCCGGAGCCAATCAGGTTCCCCGGCTCAATATAGCCGAGCGCGAGATCATCTATGAGAGCCCGGTTTATCTCACGCCCCTGTTGCCCGGCGGTCTCATCGATGCCGGGGCTGTCTGCGCGCTTCTCGAAAGCGAGTACGAGAAAGCCGGTGTCGATCCGGCGTCGGTGCAGTGCGGAGCGGCGATCATCACCGGAGGCAGTGCTCGCCTCCCGAACGCCCGGGAGGTGATCGAGAGGCTCGCCCATCTGGCAGGCGATTTCGTCGCCGCCAGTGCCGGCCCGCATATGGAGAGCCTGCTTGCGGCGCGCGGTTCCGGGGCGGCGGCTGCTTCGAGACTGGAGCGCACCACAGTATGCAATATCGATATCGGTGGTGGTACCACTAACATCGCCGTCTATCGAAAGGGAGAGCCGCTCTCGACCTGGTGTCTTGATCTGGGCGCCCGTTTTCTGGAGCTGGACGAGAAGGGCACGGTCCTGGCTCTCAACACCAGCGGCAGAGAAATAGCCCGGTCCTGCGGTATCGTTGCCGAGCCGGGGACGGCGCTTGACCCGCGGCAGCTCGAGATTCTGGCAAGCCGGGCAGCGTCTTTGATAGTTTCCGGAATAGAGGCGCCCGGGTCTGTTTCGGAATTTCTAGCCGGAGAGATTCTGGACCAGCAGAATCCGGAGGAGTTCGCAGTCGATGAATACTGGTTCAGCGGCGGGGTTGCCCAGCTCATGGCCGGATCTGAGCCGTGTCTGGAATTCGGTGATATGGGAAATTATCTGGCTTCGGCACTCTCCGGGCTCCTCAGGGAAAAGGGCTGGCCGGTGGTAAGACCGGAGCGCCCGATCCGAGCCACTGTCATCGGTGCCGGCAGCCATTCCCTGATGTTGAGCGGTTTTACGGTGACGGTGGCGGAATCGCTGCTGCCTCTCAGTAATTTGCCGGTGCTCAGAGTTCTCCCTGATTCTGATTTAGATCTCGATCCAGAATCTCTCAGCGACCAGGTCGCCCGGGCCCTCAAACTCCAGGACCTCGAGCCTGATAAAGAGAGCGCGCCTCTGGCTGTCTATCTCCCCTCTCTGGGCGACCTCGGTCATGCCAGTCTAGAGTCCTGGTGCCGGAATATCTGCCGGGCCATCGAAGTGAACCGCCTGGCTCGTCCCCATGTCTTCGTGCTCCGGGAGGATGCCGGGATGGCCCTGGGGCTCCTCTTGAGAAAAGCCCTGGGGACGGATCAGATCCTCGTGGTGGACGGGATCGACTGCTCCGAGGGCGACTTTCTCGAGGTGGGCAGACCCCTGCCCGGGGGAATGACCCTTCCGGTGGTCGTCAAGACCCTGGTCTTCAAATGACGAAGCCGAAGCTCTCGATCACCAGCCCCATTCAGTAAGAGAAGAGATTGGCGATGACGATTGTGCTCATGTCTCTGAGAAGACCATCGTTAGGAGCTTCTTTGAGCCGATAGTAGACGAGCCAGAAAAGAAAGCACTCGAAAAGTGGAGCGAAGGTCTCGGAAACCACTCGATAGACCGTTTCCATCTCGATGGGGTTGATCAGACGAGGAAAAAGAAAGATGACAAAGGGATAGCTGGCAGCCGACAGCCACACACCGGCTATCAGACGGCGCTTGATGCTGTGTTGCCTGGAGAGACCGAGAAGTAGCACGGCGGTCTCGAAGATCACTGTCAGGACATAGCCTTTCAGGACCGTCAGGGCGAGTTCAGGCGTGAAATCCACGGAAACTCCTTGCCGACCTCCAGTCCATTCTACCCGAGAGGGTAGAAGACCGATAAGGGGAAGAGTCGTCAAGAGTTATGCCAGGGCGAATGGAAATGCCTCCATGTCATCCGGCAGGGCATGAACCGCCAGGTAGGGCTCCGCTTCCAGCTCGGCCCGGTAGCGGCTCTGCCTGGTCCCGAAGTCCCGGGGAATCCGGCTATCGCCCTGATTATTCGAGCTGCCGGTGCTGGACACTTTCTTGCCGCTTTCGTCGTAGACGTCCACTTCGCCGTGCAAGCCTTCCTCTCTGCGGGCCTTTGCTTGCCGGTCGCTGCTCTGCCTGACGGTGCGTTTGCCGGTAGCCGGGTCGTAGTCTATATAACCGCCGAGATCGGCTTCGTTGGTGCTGGTCGGAAGGGCTCCCGGTTTGAGCTCGCGCAGTCTGCCGTTGACCAGGACCTCGAAAGGTTTGCCGTTCAGCATAATCCTGTCGATTACTTGCTGGCCGTCCTGGCCCTTCTTGAAAATGAATTGTTTGACGTTGCCTTTCGAGTCTTTGAGCTCGGTGACGAAGCCTTCCTGATCGCGCTTGATGCCGGCGCCATCGTCGAAGTCTCTGTTGAGTTCCACCCCGGCAGCGTTGAAAGTCGATGTGGAGGCATCCGGGTTGCGGGTCTGAAAGACACCGGGACTGGTCTCCACGGCTGCCAGACCATTGTCGTAGAGCTTCAGGGGTCCCTCGAAAGTCCTTGTGTCGCCGGCGGAGCTAACAGTCCAGCGCGGCTTGTCGCTTCCCTCTCGTTGCTCCACTGTCCAGTGCTGACGGTTGGCGTCGGTGACCGCGACGACATTGCCGCCGCGTTTCTGTACCACGCGTCCGCTGGCTTCCATATCGAGGCTGCCGTTTGTGCCCTCGACGGAGAGTCTGCCTGCCTCCTCTGTCTTCAGAGGACCATCGAAAGAGCCGAGATCGGTATCGCCGTCGCGGAGCCGCCAGCTCTCGGCGACTTTGCCACCGCCGGCAGTGCTAATTGATCGACGCCTTGTCAGGCTTCGTCCATCCGAGCCGCGCACTGCCACTACATCGCCATTGGCATCGCGGACGAGATCGGCTTCATGACCGTTGGCATGAACGATATGCTCGACATTGCCCCGGCCGTCCGAGCGTACCTGAGGACCGTCCTTATATATGGCTGTGACATCACCGTCTTTATGAATGGCTACGCGATAGGGACTCCTGCCGGTAGCGATTTTTTCGCTCTGATGCTCAGTGCCCGGCTTCAGCTCGATGACCGTGGCATCGCCGGCCTGAGCGACCTGGGCGCCCTGCATCCAGACGGCTTTGCCTTCGCTATTGGTCATGCCGGAGTTATAGAGATCCACAGACTGTTGCTGGCTGCTATAAGTCATTTTCTGGCTGCCCCAGTCGGCATCATAAGAGCGTCCGCCGGAGAAGACCACCTTGAATTTGTTGCTGCGGCTCCCGTCGGCTCCCTGGCGGGCGTCCCGAATTACCTGTACGGGCTTGCCCTGCTCCGGAGCGAAATTCACCGAAGTGGTGCCGTCGGCGTTTTGGGCCGCCTGACCCTGCCGCCACTGGTAGCCGTCCCAGTATTCTTTCGATTTCGTCCCGTCGGCGCCTTCCCGGGTGCGGGAATACTCGTTGAAGTCGAAATGCTCCCGGGTTCCGTCTATACGCAGAGCCGTGCTGGTGCCGTCACCGGCGTCATGGATGATGTCGCCGTTGTCCTTTACTTTGATTACCCCTTTCAGCCTGCCCGCTGAGCCAGATAGACCAAGGGCTTCCAGGGTCTCCGGCGGGACCGCTACCCAGCCATCGCCGTCTTTCGTGATCTTTCCCGACTGACCGGCAGCGTTTTTCAGCTCGATGGCGGTGACATTGCCGTTCTCGTCACGGTCGAAGCGGAGCTTCTGACCTTCCCGCTTGCCCTGGCTGAATTCTATGCCCTGAACATAGCCGGTCTTTTCGTCTTTATAAAGGTTGCCTTTCTCGGCGCCATGCTCGAAGGGGGTTTTGATTCCTTTGAAGAATTCGTTGTCCGGAGTCCCGCTGGTGTCATTTTCTTTTTCTACTTTCTCGGAAAGCTTGCCGTTCGGATAGAGATAACGCTCGTCGCCGCGCTCTTCGAGCCCCCCTACCTGGTTGAAGTATGGATCGTATAGATCGATCGAGTCGGGATCGCCCTGGTCTCCGCCGGGCTCGAGGACCACCCTCATGGCGAACTTACCTTCCTTGATGGACTTCTCCACGTCGGCGTCATACATGCCATCCCGGAATTTCACCGAATACGGGTCATTCTCATTGCTCGGGTCATACTTGATCCAGGCGACCTTTCCTTGATTCTCCGGAAAGCTCGTGGTTACGACGCCGTTTTCGCCGGTGCTCTGGCTCACCGCTCCCAGACCGGCTACATGATAGGTGCGGGGCGTGCCGGAGTGGGATAGGGTCTGATCGCTGGTCTCATCGGTGGAGGAGAGGAGATTCTCGTTGACGTCATCCAGGAAGTCCTGGCTGTCCTGATTCTTGGCGCGTTCGTTTACATCGGGGGTGGACATGGTCTGATTCTCGC
>JAGQHH010000300.1 GCA_020431945.1 Cyanobacteria bacterium HKST-UBA02
AGCCCGACGCCCTCCATACAAAAATGCCTGTCAGATCATTTTTTTTCCAAAAAACTTGATCTCAGAGTCATCTTTTCGTCTCGAGATGCCTCTCAGATCATCTTTTTTCCGAAAAACTTGACCTGTGAGTCATATCACCACGCTCTAGCAAAAGCTGCTTGCCGAAATGTCTGAAACGATGCTCCAACATCTGAATGGCCTCCGCCATCATGTCGAGTCTCTGGACCAAGCCCCTCTTAAAGTTCGAATCAGGCAGCTCGAGGAAAGGCGCGGGCTTCGAATTTAGATGAAGCCAGTATTCCTCGATGACGGACCCTAGAACATTCTGAGGATCCGTGACTCCCTTAGCAAGATAATACTTCTCTATGTCAGTGAGGTCCCAAGTACAGTAAATACTCCTAATCACGGAGTCTACATTGAACGACCCGCTGAAAAATGAGCTCAGGTCACTTCGTCTGCATGCTCTGATCCTGTTCTTGTCCAGTGGACTGAGCTTTCGATCGAACTCGGCGAAACACTCTTCTAGATTTTTAGGCGCGGCGCCATCCGACCATGGTGGAGCACCGACTCTGCCACCAGCAAACGGGCTCTTTCCGCAAGAAATCGCATCTCTATCGATGGTGAAATACAAACCATTTCGCAGTCCGATTGACTCACCATCCGGCATAAACTCGGCGACGCTGCAACCATCTCTGTAACCAAGATACTTTCCGCTAATCCCGTCGCAGAGCGCAATCGTTCCATGATTTCGAATCATCATCAGACCTCTATCTTGCGACCATAAAAATGAGAATCTTCCATTTTTTTCAGCTACGATAGACCTTGTCACTTTCCAATCAGTCGTCGAATATATATGAATGTTGTCGCGATCATTGAATGCCATTCGGGTCGTATCGGGAAAAGTAATCTCTTCGGCCGGCCATGCACCGTCCGTCTTGATTGAACAAATAGTACCGAAACTGACTCCATCAAGGATCCTGACCTCGCCCCGCACGGCGTAGGCGAAATACTTGCCGTCAGGAGACCAGGCAAAACCGCCAATATCTTCTTTGAAGGTTCGAACTTCTCTCAATGATTCAGGATCAAAGATCTTGAGATAGTTCCGCCTCATCGGCTGCTCCGAACTGTCATCTTGACTGTTCAAAGTCTTGGCCGCGAGCAGTCGGCCGTCCGGAGACCAGTTCGCGGCAATCCAGATGTCCGTCCCCTTCGGACTCAGGTCCCTTCGCGTTCCGCTCTCAATGTCCAAAATGGCCATTTGATCTGTCATACAGATCGCCAGTCTAGTGCTGTCTGGAGACCACGAAACGTCAAAAATTCTATCGAAGCATCCCTTGCAATTACGTCGACCGGTTGTTGAGTCGTAGACAGCAGCATCATAGCCCCAATTAGTGAAAAGCTTGCCGTTCGGCGACCAGCGTACAAGGAAACGACCTGGCAAACTGGCTATAACAGATAAATCGCGGGCATCTCGCAATGTAGTCGGAGCGCCATTGCCATCAAAGTTGAGCTCGACAATTCGAGTTCCATCCGGTGACCAGTATGGTTCGCCATCAAGCTGATCCGCAATCTTCTGGTAAGGGGACTCCCCATCCTCGATCCACGCAAGGTCACTGGCAACCGTTCGCCCATCAACAGGTCCCTGACGCCATGCTAAGTAAGCTATCAGTCCCAGCCAGCAGCTAGCGAATATAAGACAAACGGAAACTGCAAATCGCAGATTACGGGTCAGAATGGCTGGATGGGTCATAGAAGAATACGCCTCATGGAACCCATCATACTGGAGGATCATCCTCTGCCGACATTAAACCGGGGAAACCCTGTATCCCGCACTCCGTCGCGGCGCTAGGATCGATACATGCAAATCATTTCAAATGAATACAAAGCAGCCTTTTCCCTGCTATTCCTTGCGGCTATGGCAGGTCCCGGTAGCATTCTTGACTCGAAGTATCCTTTTTCTAGAGTGTCTCGGCTGGCCGGATATCCGATTTTCCAAACTATGATGACAATCGAAGAAACAATGACACCCCGGATGACGATTGAAGGAATGGAAGCCCTGCTGGAAGACCGGAGTAGGGCTTTATCTCTCGTCAAAAAGATAAATGTGATTAACGGGCGCAAGCACTTTCTGGAAATCACTATGAAAGATGGAAAGACCTACTGGGTCGATGTGCCGATCGACAAACGAGAAAAGGTGTATTTTCAAATTGTGAATCTCAATTTAGAAGGGTCATGGATAAGTTACTGTGCTGGATAATTCAGCAGCCCGACGCCCTCCATACAAAAATGCCTGTCAGATCATTTTTTTTCCAAAAAACTTGATCTCAGAGTCATCTTTTCGTCTCGAGATGCCTCTCAGATCATCTTTTTTCCGAAAAACTTGACCTGTGAGTCATCTCGCCAGGTTGCCATCTCGAGCTAATCCGCCGGGAGCAAAAGCGCTACGGCTGGCGGAGTCGATAGCCCACGCGAGCGACGTTCTCGATGATCGAAGCGGACTTGGAGTCGCCGTCGTCGACGACTTTGCGAATGCGGCTGATCGCCATGCGCACTCCATCGGGTGTTGCGTCGGAGTCATAGTGCCAGACCCGGGCAAGCAAGGTATCGACGCTGAAAATCTCGGTGGGATGCCGCATCAAGAACTCCAGTAAGGCGAAGTCTCTGGGCAGGAGGCGTAGCTCTTTCTCCCCGCGGGTGATCCGGAAGCGCACCGGATCCAACACCAGATCTCCGCATGTCAGCGCATCCGAGCTGATTTGCCTGGGTCGCCGCAAGAGCGAGCGGATTCTTGCCGCTAGCTCACGAACATCGAAAGGCTTGGTCACATAGTCGTCAGCACCGGAATCGAGACCTTGTTCTTTCTCGGCGATGGCGCCCTTGCCGGTGAGCATCACCACCGGGGCACTGCCCCCGGCGGACCGATAATTCTTGAGGATGTCCAGCCCGCTCATGCCCGGAAGCTGCCAGTCCAGGATAATGACATCGTAGTCGTTCATCCTCAGACTCTCCATAGCCTCCAGCCCGTCGACGAAACTCTCGACGGTGTGGCGCTCGGCGCTGAGCCCGTCGCTCACCAGCAGAGCCATATCCTCGTTGTCTTCGACCAGTAGAATCTTCGCCATGTCTATATAGGAACACCGGAATGAACGCTGCACTATTAAAACAAATCGGACCGATTCTTGACAATGCCGTATTGTCGTGACGCCTCTGGAGGGCACAGCCTCGGCTCCGCCGGATCGGTCCGAAGGCTCCGCCGGTCTTTCAGACAACTCCGCCCGGTTTGACGTGACTGCCCCGAAAGCTCCGCCGGATCGCCCGGACGGTTTTGCCAGACGGGGTCTCGGGGATAACAAGGACATGCGCTTATCTCTGACAGCCAAGGTTCTTCTTTTTGTGATCGTGCCCCTGGTGGCGCAGATGATCCTGCTGGCGTTTCTTGCAAATCTGGAGAACAGCGCTGAAAAGGCTCTGGAAGCTTCGGTGAGGCACCGGCGAATCGCCGATGGTATCAACGACATCACCAGCGAGATCTTCGAGCTGCACAAGCTCTATCGCTCTGCCGCCGACATGGAGAAGCTCTCCATGGACAACGAGATCAGCAAGAGACATTTCGAAAAGCTGAGGAGCGATTTCGTCTCCCTGAAAAAACTCGCCCGGGCGCAACCGGAAGTCCTCGACGCCGTTTTGAAATCGGAGAAAGCCGTCAACGATACCATCACCGCTTTTCGCTCCATCCAGCTGGATCTGATGGCGCTGCATCCTCCCATAGGAAGCGCGGATCGATTCAATCTGGTGCGAAAATTCCGCAGAACCGCGAGGCAGGACGAAGTATTCCAGAATCTCATACAGGTGGGCATGGAGCAGAGACGGCTGTCGGAAGAGGCTCCCGAAGAGCAGGCGATTTTCCGGCAGCATGCTTATTCGGTCATGCTCGGCATGGGCGTCCTCAATCTATGTATTGGTATCATGCTCTCCCTCTTTCTCACCCGGGGAATCACCACCAGGCTGAAGAAAGTGAACGAGAATACATTCAAGCTGGCGAGCGGGCTGCCGCTCAACAAGATGATCGAAGGGGGCGATGAGATTGCCCAGCTCGATCAGGTTTTTCACAAGATGGCTGCCGAGATGAAGGAAGCCGCCCGCAAACAATCGGCGATGATCGACAATGCCCGGGATTTCATCTGCACTCTCGATGACCAGGGTCGCTTCATCGCCGCCAACCCGGCATCGCAAGAGCTGTTCAATACTCCGCCCGAAGACCTGCTTGGAAAACACTTCATCGATCTGGTGGCAGAAAACGACGCCTCGCGAGCATTCGGTTTCCTGGAAGAATTGAAAGCCGAGGGGAATCCGGCTCCTCTCGACCTCGAGATGAAGACCAGCACCGGCGAAACCATCGAGACTCTCTGGTCGGCCCACTGGTCCCAGGAGGAGGGCTCGCTGTTCTGCGTCATCCACGATACCACCGAGAGACGCCGGGCGGAGAAGCTGAAACAAGAAGTGATGGCAATGATCACTCATGATCTGCGCACCCCACTGTCGGTGGTATCGAATGTGCTGACCATGCTCGAAGACGGAGTGCACGGGGACCTGGCTGAGAAAGGTCGCCGGTATGTCATAATGGCGCGACGAAACGCGGACAGAATGATAAGCCTGGTGAATGATCTACTAGATGTAGAAAAGATCAAATCGGGAATGGTGACACTCGACATCGGCACCGTCGAGCTCGACGAATCCTTCGAGGAATGCGAAGCCATCTGCGCCGGCTATGCCGAAGAGCAGAAGGTCGAGCTCGTTTTCAAGCCGAGTGGTATCACGATTCAAGCCGACGGCAAGAGACTGGATCGAGTTCTCGCCAATCTGGTATCGAATGCCATCAAGTTTTCGCCCGAAGGAAAAACAGTGACTGTCTCAGCCGAATTAAATGCTGACTCGGTCCATATAAAGGTAGAAGACGAAGGACCGGGCATTCCCGAAGACATGCGCGAAAGCGTGTTCGAGCGCTTTCAGCAGGTGAGCGGCGCGGCTACTGCCGGCAAGGGCGGCTCCGGTCTCGGTCTGGCGATCTGCAAAGGAATCGTCGAGTTGCACGGCGGCAAGATCTGGGTGGAAGGCAAAAGCACCGGAAGCATGTTTGTCTTCAGCTTGCCTGTGAGCTCGTTATAAGTCCGTTATATCGCCAATACACTTTCGTTATGGTTCCAAACTATTGTGGAGTTGTGCTCCGGAAGCCGGGTCCCCACGAGCGGAGCCAAGACTACCTGTTTCTTCTTCTGTGAGGTGTCACAAATGTACGACTCAACATCCCAGACAAAATGTATTGATTCAACCGGTTCCGGCGGCATTCTCAAATGCGGCGGTGAGCAGATGGCAGTCGATGCCTGGAGAAGCATTTCGGATCTCAATGGAAGCACCGCACAGAGGGATCGGATCCTTACCAACGACTCATTGACGATTCCGCCCCTATATAGTGAAGGAACAGCCGGAAACACCGTAGGCTCCGGACGGAACGGGCACGACCAGGTGCCGAGCAATACCGAAGACGGCGCCGGTGATCCAGGGAAGAAGCCCGGATCCGAAATCGACCCGGGTCATAACCCCAGGCTGCCCTGCAAACCAATCGACAAACCTGGTGATAAACCTGGTGATAAACCTGGTGATAAACCGGGAGACAAACCGGGTCCCACGGATCAAGACCGCTGCCCGCCGCCCAAACCGCTTCCTCCCAAACCCTTCGGACATCCCAAGCCCGGAGAAGTCAAACCCAAACCCCTCGACGGTGCTGCGACTGAAGCCGGTGAAGAACAATCCTTCGAGCCTACAGAAGGCCTGGAGCCCAAACCCGGACCGGGAAAGATCGAAGCCCTGCAAGGCGGAAAGAAACCCGAAGGCGAAGCACCCAACAGCTCCATCAAGCAGGACATTCTCGAACAGCTACGCAATGCCCCCGGAGGCGACCAGCTGAGCGATCAGGAGCTCAAACAGCAGTTCAGCGAGATGCTCAGACAGATGCTTCACGAGAACGAACAATAGACAGACAAATAGTCTTGCTGGCCACGCCGCTCCAAGGAAGAGTCCCCCGTAAAGGGGGTCTCTCCTGCTTGCCTGCTTTCCTGCTTTCCTGCTTTCCTGCTTTCCTGCTTTCGAGCCTTTCCTGCTTAAAGTATGGACATGAACAAAACCCGCAAAGACAGCCGGATACGGGCTCTAAGATCTTAATCGCGGCTTAAGATTCTGAGCGCCTAACTTCTCGAACCTGAGGGTATTTGACTCATTAGAAGGATAGAGGTACGCAGAATGTTGATCGGAATACTCGTTGTTACTCTCATGACCACCGCCGCAGTAGTAGTAAATGACTACACTCCCTGGGGTGGTCCGGAATTCGTCGATACCGAAAGAGAATAAGCGAGTCGGAAAAGAACTAACCGACCATCGAATCCGGCGTCTTAGCAAGCCGGACCCTAGTCTGACAATTCACCGCCCCAAGAGGTGTAGTCGTTAATCAACACCGCGGTAGCTGTCCCGATCGTCACAACCAGCATTCCCAGAATCATTCTTCGTTCCTCTCAGAATAAACATTTCTTTCAGGATAAACATCACCCGGCGGCGAAGGGGCCCTTACGCAGATGGCCCTTCGACCGCCAGGGTGAGGTTAGCGACTGAATCAAGTTTAGGAGATACGGAGCCGCGCGTAATCGTCCCCGGGGATAGTTACGAAAGGTCATCCAGTCATAATGAGCTTTCAGGACTCCGCCTCGGGCAAGACTCCGCCGCAGGCAGGAAACCGTCTTTGACAAGAATCCGCCTCAGGGCTGATCGCCGGTACTTACTCGCCCACAGCGGCAGCTTGCTTGCGAAAGCGCGTCACATCGCGCATGGGCGGGTCGCCGAAAAGCCGTTTGTACTCGCGGGAAAACTGCGAGGCATCGTCATATCCCACACGCACCGCCGCGCTGCTGGCGTCCATGTCCTCGGTAAGGAGCAGTCGCCGGGCTTCTTGCAAGCGCAGATGCTTCTGGAACTGCAAGGGGCTCATCGAGGTGGCCGTCTTGAAATGCTGGTGGAAGCTCGACACGCTCATGCCGAGATCCTGGGCGAGCTCTTCGATGCTGAGGTTCTCGTTGTATTTCGAGCGCAATGTCTGGACCGCTCTGGTGATCCTGTTGGTGTTGCCGCCGAAGACAGCCATCTGCTGAAGCCTCGGGCCCTGATCGCTCTTGAGAAGCCGGTAGACGATCTCCCGGGTCACCAGGGGCGATAGCATCCGATAGTCGGCTTGATTGTCGATCAGACGAAACAACCGGACAAAAGCATCGAGCAGGTCGTCATCGAGCTGGCTCACTGCCATGGACTTGACGCTGCAGTCGGACCTTGCCGGAGAGATACCCGCCTCGACGCTCACAGAGGTGATGATTCCCGGATCGAGCTCGAGCTTGAGTCCGAGATAAGGCTTTACAGGCGTAGCTTCCACTACCTGGCTGATCACCGGCACATCCAGAGAAGTCAACAGGTAATGATTGGGGTCGTAGCGCAGACGCTCGTCGCCGAGCTGCACCTCTTTGGCCCCCTGGGCGATGACACATATGGAAGGCGAATAGAGTCCGTGCAGAGGCTGGGTGGGCGCCGACTGCCGGTAGAAATTCAGCCCTTCGGCAACCGGATTGGGACCGTCGGCGCTGCACTTGCCGGCAAGAATCTCGAGCAGGGCCTTCCGGTTTGCGGTCATTCGTTCGTCTGTGCTCATCTGCTCAGGCTCCGTTGAATGGTAAAAAGTAGCTTTCGGAGAATCGTCCAATCATCCTGGAATTTTGTTATATCACAGAAGCCCTGAACCAGCATATCATTGAATTGTAGATTGAACGGCTCGGAATTTTAACCAAGTCGCCAGTGAGGCTTTGAAGCCGAAGGAGACTGTCATGCAAAAGCGCAAACTCGGAAATAGCAATCTCGAAGTATCCGCCATCGGGCTCGGCTGCATGGGCATGAGCTTCAGCTATG
>JAGQHH010000025.1 GCA_020431945.1 Cyanobacteria bacterium HKST-UBA02
GAACTTGGGAAGCTGTCCGGTGCCGACCATGCAGTCACGGTTTATCAAAATGGGCGGGAAGACTTCAACATAGCCGTTGGCCCCGTGAGAGTCCAGCATGAAGTTCATCAGAGCTCTTTCCATGCGGGCTCCGTAATTCATCAGGACAGTGAATCGTGATTCGGCAACCTTGACACCCCGCTCGAAATCGAAGATGCCCAGGTCTGTGCCGATCTCGAAGTGATGACGGGGATTCTCGATGACCGGGATGGCGCCCCAGGTCGATACCACCACATTCTCGTTCTCGTCGGCGCCGTCCGGGACGCTCGGATCGGGCATGTTCGGAATTCCCAGGCTCAACTCGTTGAGCTTTTCCTCGAGTTCCTGGCGCCTTTTGGAAATCTCCTCATGTCTTTGCTTGAGGTTCTTGGACTCTTCTTTCAGGGCTTCTTTCTCTTCCGGCTTGGCGGAACCTGTTTTGAAGGCTTCCGAGATCTCGTTCTTGCGCCTGTTCAGATTCTCCCATTCGGCAAGGATCTGTCTGTATTCACCGTCGGTGTCAACCAGCTCCTGGAGAGAGAAGCCTCCATTGCGTCTGGCTATGGCTTTCTCGACTGTTTCCAGATTTTCCCTGACGAATCGAAGGTCCAGCATGATCGAACTTTTTCCTCGGCGAGCGCGTCTCTACTAAGACAAACAGGGAGCATTATAGCCAAGGAGGTCCAGGATTTCTCTACCGGGAAGAGTGGGCGTCACCAAAGTGTTGCAATCAGGCAAGGAGGCGGGCCAGTGACAATCAGGAAAAGCAATAAATCATCCGCACGCGATCTGCGGAGCTGGCGCCAGGCCCTCGGTCGTCTCGGCGAGGATCTTGCTGCCGGGCATCTCGGCGCCCTGGGTTATTCGATACTCGACCGTAACTGGCGTAACGGCAGGTTGTGCGAGCTCGATCTCATTGCCCGGGATCCTGATTGTGTCCTGGCTTTTGTCGAGGTCAAGACTCGCTGCGCCCCTTCCGGAGCTCTCGCAGACAGCTGCCAGAGCGCTATCGAAGCTGTGGGTCTGACCAAACGGCGCCGGATCAGGACTGCTGCTTTCGCCTGGCTGTCCCAGTATAGATACGAAAATAGAGCTGAATCAGATCCGCCATTCAAGTCTCTGCGCTTCGACCTGGTGGTGGTGACCATCGAGCGGAGCGATCTGACGGCCGGCTCCGGCAGCTCCCTTCTCATGGCTGATGGGACCGGGGCTTCCATATCGCATGTACCGGGAGCCTTTTTCTGACCTGCCATCACATTCAGTTCATGTTACGATATCTTCCCAATGAGCTCCCCCAACACAAGGCTGATGCCGGTCACGGCAACGATCTCCGCAGAGGACCATCTCCTCATCGGCGGTCTGGACACCGTCGAGCTGGCCGAGCGTTTTGGCACGCCTCTATGGGTCATGGACTATCAGACCATCGTTCAGGCAGTGAGCGCCTGCCGGGAGGGTCTTGCGGCCGGGTTCAGGGAAGCCGGCGCGCCGACAGAATCAGGATCAACATCAGGATCAGGGGGCGCCTCGGTGCTCTATGCCGGCAAGGCTTTCACCTGTCTGGCCATGGGGCGCATAGTCAGGCGCCTCGGGCTCGGTCTCGATGTGGTTTCGGAAGGAGAGCTCTACACCGCCCTCAAAGCAGGTGTCGATCCAGAGACGATCTTTTTGCACGGCAACAACAAGTCCGACTCGGAGCTCGAGCGTGCCCTGCTTGCCGGTCCGGTCACCGTGGTTGTAGACGGAGTCGGGGAGCTCGAGCGTCTGGACAGGATCGCTTCCAGGCTGGAGCGCCAGGCTCGAATTCTGGTTCGGGTCACCCCGGGTGTCGAGCCTGATACCCACGATCATATAAAGACCGGGCAGGCTGACAGCAAGTTCGGAGTACCTCTGGCGGAGGTCCCGGAATTCGTACGGCGCTGTCAGTCGATGGCCGGGACTATCTCTTTTCGCGGGCTGCACGCTCATATCGGCAGCCAGTCCCACGATATCGAGCCTTATCTGAGAATCGTCGATATACTTGCCGACCTGGCCCTTCGCCTGAAAGAGATGGGTGTCGAGGTCGAGATGCTCGATCTCGGCGGGGGGTTGGGAATTGCTTATACCGAGAAAGACAGTCCCCTGCCGCTTCACACCTGGGCCAGGGAGCTCAGCGCCGCAGCCGTAAAGGCTTTCGCCAGCCGCAGCCTGACAAGACCGCATCTTCTCCTGGAGCCCGGGCGCTCGATAATCGGACCTGCCGGGGTGACTATCTATCGTGCCGGTGATACAAAGGGATTTCAATCAGGCGCTCGCTATGTCTCCCTGGACGGGGGGATGGCTGATAATCCCCGCCCTGCTACTTATAACGCCCTCTATACCGCCCGGATCGCCAGTCGAATGAGCGCAATCGGGACAGATGACGTTACTACCCTGGTTGGTAGGTACTGCGAATCGGGCGATATAATCATAAAGGACGCAGGTATTCCTGTTCGAACTGGAGATTTAGTCGCGATCTTCGCGACCGGTGCCTACAACTACAGCATGTCCTCTAACTACAATCGTACCGGACGACCTGCATGCGTCCTGGTCGACGACGGTAAGGCAGAGCTGATTCTCAGGAGGGAGACCCTGGAAGACTTGATTTGTCAGGACCGGGTCCCTGACTGGTTAACCGACGATTGAGTCCGGAAGATCTTTGA
The DNA here is from genome assembly GCA_020431945.1 of Cyanobacteria bacterium HKST-UBA02. The sequence goes on from JAGQHH010000025.1 coordinate 2,697, forward strand.
GAGTGGAGATCAATTACTTCGCCGAGCTTTGGAGCCAGATTCTAGACCTTTTCAGCGGGGTCGATATCTGGCTGCATATAAAGGTTTTTTTCCAGGTCCTGATCATCGGCTGGATAGTATTCTGGCTCTGGCGGCGGATTGTAGGCAGTCAGGCCGAGCGTCTGGTCAAGGGAGTCCTCGTTCTGGCTGGTATCTGGGCGATTTGCTCGGCATTCGGTTTTACTCTGATCACCAACCTGCTCCAGTTGCTGGTTCCCGTCGCCCTGATCGCCCTGGTGGTGATCTTTCAACCCGAGCTCAGGCGTGGGCTCAGCCATCTGGGCAAAGTGCAGACCCTGCGATTCGACCTGTCCCTCACCGATGCCGATCAGGTTCGTTTCAGTCGGGATGTGGACCAGATAATCAATGCCGTGCGGGAGCTCTCGCGCTCCAAGACCGGGGCTCTAATCGTCATCGAGCCCCTGCTTGGCGAGAGGGATTATGTGAGCCCGGGCACCACCGTCAATGCCGATATCTCCACGACTCTTCTTCTCACTATCTTCTTTCCGAATTCGCCTCTCCATGACGGCGCCGTGGTGATCCGGAAAAACAAGGTCGTGGCAGCCGGTGTCATCCTGCCCATGACCGATGATCCGGAGCTCAGCTATCGCTACGGCACCAGGCACCGGGCTGCCATAGGTCTCTCCGAGACATATGACGGGCTCTGTATCGTCGTCTCGGAAGAAACCGGGGCTATTTCTGCGGCAAGCCGGGGGATGCTCGCTCGTTACAAGGCAGCCGAGGATCTCAAAGATCCGATCAAATATCTCTACACTCAGGGCGGTGACTCGAAGAGCCGCAGCTCCGTGGACAATTTCCTTTCCCTTTTCAGCCGGGGACGGCGGGAAGACGAGCTCTCGACCCCTGTGTCTACCCAGGTTTCTAACCAGACTTCTAGCCAGTCTTCTGCCGGTCGCGAGAGCGAATCAGGTAGCGCTGATTCGGACGCGGCTGCCGACTCCAAATCCAAATCCGATTCGGATACTGATACTACCGATGGTGAAGACGAGGATAGGCTCTCGACTCTTAGCGCCGCCAAGACCGACTGATTATCAGGATATATCAGGACAGGGCCTGATCCATCTCCTCGAGAATTCTTCGAGCCGCGTCTTTCCGGTCACCGGCCCTGGTGATCGGTCTGCCCACTACTAGATAGTCGGCTCCATCCTCCAGGGCTTGAGACGGTGTGACAATCCTGCTCTGATCGTCTTTCGCCGACCATGCCGGTCTGATTCCCGGAGTCACTATGACAAAGTCCTCACCCAGGGCTTCCCTTATCGGCCGGGCCTCTCTTGCCGAGGCCACGACTCCGTCGAGACCGGCGCTCTTTGCCAGTCTCGCCAGGTCGATTACATGCTCGGTCATCGGGACCGATACCGACAGCTCCCCGGCAAGCTCCTCTTCGGAGAGGCTCGTGAGCACGGTAACAGCGATAAGTATAGGTCTCGGTTTGCCGATCTCTCTTGCTGCTTCAGCGCTTGCCTGGCCGGCTGCTTCCATCATCTTCCTGCCGCCGGTGGCATGCACGTTGAACATTCGAACCTGGCGCCGGGTCACATTCCTTGCTGCCCCGGCCACTGTGTTGGGAATGTCGTGGAATTTGCCGTCGAAGAAGACCTGGACTCCGGTCTCCTCGATGAAGTCGAAGAGTCTGGTGCCGGCGTGGCAGTATAGCTCGAGACCGACTTTGAAAAAGGAGACCACCTCTTTCAGATCGTCGACCATGGTCATGGCCTCATCCAGGCTGGATGTATCCAGGGCGACTATGAGCCGGTCTCTGGTGTCGATCTTCGCTTTGATCACGCAGCCCCCTTATAGAAGAAAGTGGCAAATTATAGAAATGACAAAACCCGGCAATCTCTAGATTGCCAGGCATATCTCAGCTTGGTTCGAGTTGAATCGACTCTCTGCCGTTTAGCCAGCGTTGGCTTTCTGCTGGTCGAGCTTGTAGCGCTTGACGAAACGATCGACACGACCTTCGGTGTCGACGATCTTCTGCTGACCCGTATAGAACGGATGGCAGGCGCTGCAAATTTCGACCCTGATCTGTTTCTTGGTGGAGCCTAGCTTGACTTCCGCACCACAGACACAGGTGGCAACGACTTCGAAATATTCCGGATGAATACCGTCTTTCATTTCTCTATCTCTGACTGGAAAGTCATTCATAATACCAAACTCGGCCGGATCTTCATCTGATCGGACCTATTTGTAATAAGGTCCGATACACATGACAAATTTCTCAGTTCAGGGGCTGCTTGATTTCCAGGCCGTCGAGTTTGGCAGCGCTGAGCCTTTCGCCTTCCACGCTCAGATAGACCTTGTCATCACCGGCCACCGAGGCGATGGTCTTCTGGACCTGATCGAGCCTGGCCTGCATCGACGCAGGACCGCCGCCCGCCGAGAAACGGTGGGAGAGATTGAGATCGATGCCACCATCAGTGTGTTCCAGGGAAAGCAGGATGGTTCCTCTGGGAATCTCACTGGCGATTCCTTTTTCGCTTTCGGATGAGTCCGGTCCCTTGAGAAGCTGCTCCACTGCTGCTTTTATCGGCTCCTGTCCGGTTCTGGGGCGCTCCACCGAAACCAGCTCGAGCTCTTCGCCTTTCGGCTGGACGAACCAGACCGTTATCGTTTTGCCATGGGGGACAACCTGGCCGGAGACATTCTTTCCGGCTTTGCCCTGATCTTTGAAAGGTCCCAGACCGAGTGTCCCGCATCCGCCCAGGACCAGGGATGACATGACGAGAGAGGAAAAGAGGAGAGAAGACAAGAAGCTTCGAGCCGGTTTCGCTCCTGGAAAGTAGTCATTCCGCCTCATCGATCTCCTCCAGAGATTTTCACCTAAACTTCAGTCGAATAGTATTTTGCCGAATCTATGGGCTTTGCGCTACCTTAGCCTGATAATTCTTGGGCACCAGAATCAGCTCACCATGCCCTTTCACCAGAGAGTTCCGGACTTCCAGGTCGGAGAGGCGAAAGGCATGGGTGGTGGTATCGAGACGGGCGAAATTGACGATTGGATTGAGCAGATCCGATAAAAAGGCGGCGAACTTCTCAGGCTCCACCAGGCAGTCCGACTGGAGTTTGAGATCCTCGACGACTATCTTGGAGCCTTCCACCAGGCGCGGCCGTCCTTCGATCTTGATGGGCACTCCGGTGTCCGGGCTGGCTCCCTGGGTGATCAGAGTGGCGTCTATTTTGAGCAGGTCGTCTTCGATCTTGACCCGGGGATTGACCACGTCCAGTTGCTGCCGACCCAGTCCGGGAAGGTCAAGCTTGAGACCGCGAAGCGAAGAGACCACCTCCCGGGTTTCCAGCGCTGTGGTGGCGTCAGTCTGGGTAAACTCGCTGTCTATGGCCAGGGCGATGGGGGTGTTGAGCCCGCCTTTTCGCTTGAAGCCGACCGGCTTGAACCATATCGGGCTCTTGCTGGCCAGGTCTACGGTACCTATCTTGACTCCTTCGATTTGCGAATGATCGAGCTTGATGTCGACGGATTTGACTTTGCCGGCAATCAGATCGGTAAGGCTGTAAGTCCGGATCTTCGCTTTGACTTTGCCGCCGAGTTTGCGCTTCAGCACCGCTCCGGTTATCTTGCTCGCCAGAAATTCGGTGACCAGATTGATACCGGTGACTTTCTGTATGGTCCGGCTCGCTTTGCTGCCGATCGGGAATGACGGATCTGGTACCGCTGGTGATGCGGTATCGGCAGCGGTGCTGGCTGGCGAAGCGGCCAGCAAGGTCGAGGAGATTGCCGCAGCTGCCAGAAATAGTCTTGTTCTATTCATAGGAAGCCGGAAGCTTAGCAGAGGACCGCCGGGTATCCAAGGTGTTTTTCTTAACTTGCGAGCCGGGCTCAGTCTTTGTCCCGATCTTTGCGCATGCGTTCGTTGAGGGCTTCTTTCAGGAGCTCGTTCTGACGGAGCAGGGCTTTCAGGTGCTCGTTGGCGATGGCGAGCTCGGCCTGCAATTCGGCCACTGTCTGCTCGTGGCTTACCCCGGTCACCGGGTCCCGTCCGGGCATCTTCGGCAGAAGGACATAGCCCAGTTGCACCGCTTTCAGGGCGGCAGCCGTTCTGGTAGGCACTTTCAACTTAGCGAGGATACACTCGATATGCTTTTCCACCGTACGAAGCTTCATATCGAGCTCTTCGGCAATTTCTTTGTTGCGCAGGTCGAGCCTGATCAGGACCTCGATCTCGCGGTCGGTGAGATTGCTGTTGGGGGTGCTGCTGGTGGGTTGCTGCTTGACCAGCTGGGTGATCTTGGGGTCGCAGTAAGGCAGACCGCGGGTGACCTGCTCGATGGCCTCGAAGAGGGTCCTGGGTCCGGAGCTTTTCAGGCAGAAGCCGCGAGCACCGGCTCTGACGAGCTGGTTGTGATACTTGGTGGCATGGTAAGAGTCGGTGAGAACGAGAACATGCGAGTTGGGCAGCTCGGCATTGGCTCGCCGGCATAGCTCCACACCGTTGAGTCCGTCCAGGTCCACATCGGTCATGATGAAGTCGGGCTTGAGGCTCTTGATGATTTCATAGGCCGACAGTCCGTCTGCCGCTTCGGCGATGATATCGACAACCTCGGAGACGACCCGCTTCAATCCGAATCTGATTAGCTCGTGGCGTTCACATAGGACGGTGCGGGGTCTGAACATTGATGGTCTCGATGCCGGTTGTAAAGATGTCTCCAAAGAATTCTCCGCTATCTACGGGGACAGGTTAATTGTAGCAATGCCCTGGGGAACTACCATCCTCTTTGGAATGCGCCTGCCTGTTGGCAAGGGTATATCTATATGCAGAGAGCGTCAATAGTGCCGTATTTAGCCGGGGCAGGCTATATAGAGTCTTTAGTTCTGGTGCAAAAACTGTAATAAATAAGTTTATGGGACTGAACAACATTCGATCATCTCTATTCGGCTTTCAAGCCCTTATCAACGTTCTCCTGGCCCGGTTCCCGGAAGCCGAGTCCGCCTGCAGCCGGGGGATAGAGCTCTGTCCGGACCTCGGCTACAACTATAAGCTCCGTGCGTATACCCGTATAAGGCAGGACAATCCCCTGGGGGCGGTGGAGGACTGTACCACCGAGCTGGTTCTCCGGGATGATGACGCCGGAGTCCTGGCCCTGAGGGCCTGGGCGAGCTTCCAGGCCGGCGACTATGACGGGGTGGTGGTCGATCTGGAAAGAGCCATGGAGATCGAGCCCGGTCGCCGTTTCTACTACGTCGATTGCGTTCGTCTCGTCGATGCTTATCAGATTCTCGGCCGCGATCGCGAGGTGGTGGATTTCTGCTCCGAGATCATCAAGCCCCGTCTGGAGAAGTCCCTGCTCGAAGAGCTTTTTATCAGAAGGGCAATCGCTCATGCCAAGCTCGGCATCATCGAGAGTGCCATCAATGATTGCACCAGCGCGATCCGCATCGCTCATCCCGAGTGTCTCATCGATCTGCTCGAATTGCGAGCCCAGCTCTACGAGTCCGAGGGCAGAGGCGAGCTTGCCGAGTGCGACCGCCTGCAGGCCAAGGCGATAAGACGCAGCGAAGCGCATATGAGCGAATGGGTATCTGCCGGCGCCGTTAAGCGGCTGGCTGCGCTCTGCTCCGACAGCCTCCTGGTGGCCTCGCTCGTAGTCCTTATCAATCTTTTTACCGGGATTCTAGTAGCCTCGGTCTCTACCGAAAGCACCTACCATTTCCTGGCCAGCGCCGCAGTGATTCTGGGAGCGCTTCCATACCTGTTTCTACTGAGCGTGCTCGACTATGCCTTTGTCTTTCTCGCACCCCTCTGTCTTTTTGTCCTGATTCCGGTATCGATTCTGATCTCGGCAGGGGGACCTCATCAGAGCATTCTTTCCGGTTTTATCGATCCCGTGGTGCGTGTCTTCGCCTTCGTGCTCGTCTCGATGATCTTTTCTTCCTGGCTCTACCGGGCTCTCATGGAGTCATCCGGGCGTCAGGCAACGATCGGGAAGCTGCTTGCCAATCTTCAAGTCACCAGCGTCAAGGGAGGCAGGCTTTCCTTCTGGCGGGCCACGAAGCGTCACTTCTTCCGGATAGTCGCCGGATTTCCGACCCTTGTCGCTCTTGCCGTTCTGGTGTTCAGCCTGGGCTTCGAATTGCCTCTGTTCATCAAATGCCTGGCCGGAGCGTCCAGCCTGGTGGTTCTCTATCTCAGCATCGGTGCCTGGACCAGACCCGGAATCCACAACAGCCTGAGTGCTTCCATCGTCAGCGACAGTTTTCGCTTCAAACATTAGCGCCGTTTAATCAAATCGTGGGAAAACTACGAAACAGGTGGGATATCCCCCAATAGACCTGCCATGGGGCAATCGTTAAGCTGGGCTCACAATCGACGGCAACGATTCTCGAGGTTTCTTCAGTTTTTCCATGGCTAAGCACGCACGATACTTTCAGTTAGCAATCTCAGTGGCAATCGGGCTCAGTGTGATGGGACCGGCTCAGGCGACCAAGCTCAAGGCCAAGCCCCTTCCTACCCGCGCCGACCTGGCCGGTAAGCCCAACTATGACCGCGATGCAAAAGACTTCGAAGACGGTCAATCGACCATTGTTCCGGCTTCTCGCTATAAGAGACGGCTCGACTATCGCGAGATCGAGAAGCAGAAGGAAGAGGAAGACGCGCAGAAGCGCCAGGACGCCGAAGCCGCTCGGGCTCGCCAGATAGAAGCCCAGAAAGAAGCCTACAAGCATAGACTGGATGAATTCAATAAAAACAAAGGACTGGCTGTTCAATACAACAATCAGGCAGTGGCTTTCGGTCAGCAGGGACGCTGGGCCGAGGCCATCGAGGCGCATGAGAATGCAGTCAAATATGATCCGACCAGCAAACAGTTCCAGATAAATCTTTCGGCAGCCCGCACTGCTTATGGTGAGCAGAAGCTCAAGGCTATGGATTTTGCCAGTGCTGCTTCTCTTTTCCGTAAGGCTCTGGCTGCTGCCCCGGATAACGCCGCCGCCGGCAAGCTGCTCTCAGGGGCCCTGCAGAAACTCGGCATGGATCCCGGTGATGCCGATGTTCGCATCGGGCTGGGCGATCAGCTTCTTGCTTCCAAAGATTATCAGGGAGCCTATATCGAATATCAGCAGGCGATGAAAATCGATCCCTGCGCCAAGACCTTCGTGAAGATGGGCGAAATCGAATTGTGCTACCGGCGCTTCAGCGAAGCCAAAAAGTGGTTCGATCAAGCTCTCGCCAAAGACCCCGACTTCGGACCGGCGCACAGACAGCTGGGCTTCCTCTATCTCGAGCAGAAAGACATCACCCAGGCTGCTGCCGAGCTCAGAAAGGCAGTCATTCTCGATCCCGAAGACTATGCTTCCGGTAACTCTCTGGTAGATATCTGGAGAAAGCAGGTTGCGAAAAATCCTCTCAGTCCCGAGTATCATCTCGGTCTGGCCGGAGCCATGCAGCTCACCGGGGATTTCGTGGGCGCCGAGAGCGAATATAACAAGCTCGCCACCCTGGAGCCCAATCATGCGGGTCTGAAAGCCGGTCGCGAGAGTCTCGCCAAAGCTTATCAGCACGCCAATGCCGAGAAGCATAGAAAGGCAGCCGAGACCCTTTTCGGCCAGGGGCTGAAACGTGAAGCGCTTGCCGAGATCTCTCAGGCTGTGATGATCGAGCCACGCAACGCCAAGTATCAATTTCTCCTCGGTGAATGTCTCGAGGCCAACGGTGACTATAAAGGTGCGCATCAGGCATATCTGACCTGTGTGCTGATCGATCCCGAGAAGAATCAGGAAGCTGCCGCCCGCATGAAACAGATGCAGTCCGGTGGCGGTTCGAGCAGTGAGCCGTCCCAGCAATTGATTCCGTTCAACACCCAGGCGCCGGCCACTATGACCACGCGCAAGAGCATATATGAGGGCGCTCCGGCCTATCAACAAATGCAGCAGATGCCTCCTCAACAGATGCCTCAGCAAATGCCTCAGCAGATGCAGCAGATGCCTCAACAGATGCAGCAGATGCCTCAGCAGATGCAGCAGATG
>JAGQHH010000301.1 GCA_020431945.1 Cyanobacteria bacterium HKST-UBA02
AGCCGGATCCAGCTTCTTCAAGAACTCCCGGCTCCCTTTCACGGTGAAGGCAGCAACCGACTCCGCCCAGTATTCGTGGAAAGACGATCGCGCATAACCCGATATGAAGACACGCTGCATGATGTTCTGCTGAGGAAGCAGCTCGGAGGCCCCGGGATATTCATCGGGCAGAGGATGCCGGCGATCGCAGCCTTCTCTCAGTTGACGGAAGAGATCTTTGACTCGCTCTTGAGTAGCCTGGGAAAGGACGAATTCGACCTGGTGCCCGAACTCGTGAGCCACCACCAGATTGACTCTCACCTCGCATAGAGGCTTATACCTCGTATGCACCACGGCAAAGGGTCCATGCTTGTAATAGAGCTCGATGTCCCGATCGAACTCTTCCTTGTCCAGGGTGACATTTCCGGTACGCACCCCGGTCTGCCCGGCAGCACCGTGCTTGACGTTGCCCAGAGCGCAATCCCCTTCTTGCTTGCGCACCACCTGCAGTATGCCTGAAGCAGACCAGATCTTGAGGTTTTCGAAAAGATACTTTTTCTGCTGGGTCTTGAGCTTGTCGTAGTCCATGAAATAACGGATGATCTCGGCATCAGAGTAGACCTTGTCCTTCCTCACCAGAGGGCGGAACCACTCGTGATGCCATGCTTCGCCGTCGCTCTTCTTGCCGTCGAATATGGTGTTGAGCTGGCTGATCTCGTCGAGCTTGCGATTCGGCACTTTATGCACGGCATCGCGCAAGGTGATATTGCCCTGATCGTCGAACAGTCCCACCAGGGCATGATCCTGTGCGGCGATCCGGCCGTTGATCACATGATAGAGGACGTTGTTGTATTTGAGAGAGCCGGTGGGACCGGGGGGACCGATGGGCAGAGTAAGCTCCATTCCGCTCGAGTCGATCCCCCGGAAGACACAGCCGGGGATCGTCTCGATGGGCCGCAGTTGTTTCACGTCCCCGAGCACGCCAGTGGTGTTCTGGAGATAGCCGTCGTCATAGATGACACCCAGAGGGGTCGTACCTTCGTATATGCGCCCGAAATCCACCACCAGCATATTCCCGCCGAACTCGAGGAACCCACTGGGTCCGCGTACGATGCTTTCCTCGACGGTGCTCTTTGCGGGCATGCCTTGACGTGATCCTGACTTTTGATCCTGACTTCTGATTCTAAAACCGGCCGAGCCAAGCTAGTAAAGGGACTGGTCCGCCTATCCGTAATATACCTGACTTTGTCAGGCCTTAGCAGCCAGGGCGCCCTCAGCCTTTTTCCAGTCAGCCATGAACTTCTCCAGGCCGGCATCGGTGAGGGGATGAGTGACCAGTTGCTTGAATACTTTATAAGGCATAGTGGCAATGTCGGCGCCGGCCAGGGCACAACGCATCACATGCTGGGGAGTCCGCAGGCTGGCGGCCAGGACCATGGTCTCGAAACCCTGGACCTCGTACATCTCGGCGATATTCTCCACGAGAGCGCAACCGTCCTCGTTTATGTCGTCCAGGCGACCGACGAAGGGGCTGACGAAATAAGCGCCGGCCCGGGCTGCCAGGAGAGCCTGGTTGACCGAAAAGCAGAGAGTGACATTCACCCTGATGCCGTCATGCGCCAGCCGGGAGGTAGCAGAGAGACCGGCAGGCGTCAGGGGACACTTGACGATGACATTATCCGCCCATTTGGCAATATCGCGTCCCTGGGCGACCATCTCATCCGGGTCTTCCGAGGTGACTTCCGCCGATACCGGTCCCGGAACGATTTTGCAGATTTCCTGGACTATGGTCTTGAAGTCCTTGCCTTCCTTACCCACCAGGCTCGGGTTGGTGGTTATGCCGTCGAGGACTCCCCAGGCGGCAATCTCGGTAATCTCATCTATATTGGCGGTATCGAGGAAAAGTAGCACTTGTCAGCTCCTATGCAAAGGGCGCGTAAAAACTCGTTGAATTCTAATGTGATCAACAGTATAGCTAATAGGCCACTCGGTATGATTACCTTGTCGGGGTTGTAAACAGGTTGTTCAACACGTTCATGGATCAGGAACCCAGCAAAAACATGCCCAGCTGGTGGCAAGCCTTGCTTGCCGCCTTCATAGGTATCGGCATCGGGCTATCCCTGAGCTGGATGCTCGATCACGACCGTGGCGAAAAGATTGCCCGGCTGGCTGAGAATATAAAGGTAGAGCCTTCCCTGAAAATGCTCGATGTCAAAAAGGTCGACGTCCTCCCCAGCCTGGCTAAGCGGACCAATATCCTGCTCATGGGCGTGGACAGCAATGGCAGGAATACCAAGCGCTTCGAGAACACGCGCTCGGACACCATGATCATCGCCAGTCTCGACCCCATCTCCGGACTGGTAGGTCTCGTCTCAATCCCCCGGGACAGCCGGGTCCAGATTGCCGGTGATCATGGAGTCGAGAAGATCAATTCCGCTCACGCTCTGGGCGGCCCCGAGCTGGCGGTGAAAACAGTAGAGCAAGCTTTCAACGTTCCCATCGACCACTATGTGGTGATCGACACGGTCGGCATCAAAGAAGTCTGCGAGTTCGTCGGACCGATCGAAGTGATGGTAGAGAAAAGGATGCGCTATCGTGATCGAGCCTCCGGTCTCAACATCGATCTGGAGCCGGGTCTGCAAGAGCTTTCCGCCGAACAAGTAGAGCAGTATCTGCGCTTCCGTCACGACCAGCAGGGAGACATCGGCCGGATTCAGCGTCAGCAGTGGTTCTTGCGTCAGGCCCAGGCGAAGCTGAGAGATCCCGCTTTCGTTCTGAAACTTCCCAATCTTTTGAAATTCACCAGCGAATACGTGATCACCGACATGTCCCTGAATGATATGGCAGCGGTGTTCAAGTTCGCCAAAGAGATCTCGGACAAGTCGGTGAAAACCGCCACGCTGCCCGGTGAAGCCGCCACTATCCACGGTGGCAGCTACTGGTTGCCGGATCCCGAGGCCACCGCCATTGTTCTGCAACGCCTCACCGGCACCACTCCTTCGGTATCCACCATCGCCGCCAATACTGTCTATGCCGGCATGGAGAGCGACCCCGAAGCGAGCGACAGCGAGCAACTTACCGCTTACAGCCACGAGAATCTCAACGAGACTCTGGAGGATTCCTGGAAATCTTCCTATAGCAACGACCGGCCTTACTCGGTGATCATCCGCTATCCCCGGGGACAGGAGCAGACCGCCCGGGACTTCCAGCAGACCCTCATCTATGCCGGCTATAGAGTCCGCAATCTGATCCGGTGCAAAGAAGGCGATTGCCAGCACGAGCAGATAGTCCTCAACAGTTTCCGCGCCGATGATTCGCTGACAAGCAAACTCAAACAGAATTTTCCGGCTCTCGATTCCTGGGCTATCGTGCTCAATCCGAGCTCTCGCTGCCGGTACGACATGACCATTCAGCTCACTCCAGAGACTGCGCCCCTTCTGCCCGAGACCCGGGAGCAGGCGGCTCTCGATTACCGGATGAACGACATTGTCAGAGGCGAGGTCAAGACAACCCGCCCCTTCCACCGGAACGCCCCCCGGAGCTGAAGTCATGACCGCTATCGACCTGGAGCGGCTGGTAGAGCTGCTTGCTCTCGAGCCCCATCCGGAAGGGGGATTTTTCGCCGAGACTTATCGAAGCGAGAACATCGAAGGTCTGCACCGCCCCTGGGGCACAGCAATCTATTATCTGCTCACCCCGGGCAATTTCTCGACAATGCACAGACTCAAAAATGACGAGGTCTATCATTTCTATCTGGGAGATCCGGTCGAGATGCTCAACTGTTTTCCCGACGGTTCATCCAGGGTCCACTATCTGGGCAGGGATCTGGAAGCCGGGCAGAGCCTGCAACACCTGGTGGAGAAAGGAGTCTTTCAGGGCTCACGTCTTGTGCCGGGAGGCAGTTATGCGCTTCTTGGCACCACTATGGCACCGGGATTCGACTTCGCCGACTTCGAGGAAGGCTCCCTGGCCGAGCTGCTCTCGCTCTATCCGGAGCGAGAAGACCTTCTCCGGGCCCTCACGAGAAAACCCTAGGAATTATTGATAGCGGGATACGGATTTGCGCAGATCTCTTGGATCGCGGATGAATTCACCGCACTCCCCGCAGTACTGCTGCTCTCCGGCAGGACGCGGCGCGTGAGGAAGGGTATGTCCGTACATGCGACACTGGCTCTTCATGGTGCCGGCTCTATAAGTGAAATAATGCAGGAGCTCGCGACCGATATCGCTGACTTTCTGGCCGAGCGGTCTTTTCGCCTGATCGGCACTGATCGTCTTGAGCTTGAGAGTGTCTATCTGCTGCCTGGTTACAGGCTCTGCTTCAGGGTTGCGCTTGAGAGTCAGGTAATTGCCGAACACGAGATATCTCCTGGATATTTTCCAGCAGCTAGAATCGCATTTCCCGACGGATTTGACAATATCGATTGTCTATATCAGCTCTTCGATAAAACTGTTGAAGACCTTTTTGTCGATCTCGAGAGGCTGCTTGACAAGGGCGCCTTTCTTGAGAGCCGGCTCCAGGTCTTCGTAGGTATCCATCTCGTGCTTGTAGATCACGCCCAGAGGAATCTTGTCGCCCCACTCGAAAGATTTTTCCAGTGACTTGTAATAGTCGGCGGTAGGATCCCAGCCATTGTCCTCGAGCTTATAGACCCGCTCTTTGAACCAGGGATAGGTGTTGATCTTGTTATAGGTGACACAGGGGCTGAACACATCGATGAGGGCGAAGCCTTTGTGGGCGATACCACCTGCGATGGTGTCGGCCAGGTGCTTCTGCTCGCCGGAGAAACCGCGGGCCACATAGGTGGCGCCGGCAGTGATGGCGAGAGCCAGCGGGTTGAGAGGGGACTCGATATTGCCGGCGGGGGTCGACTTGGTCTTGTGGCCCTTGGTGGTGGTGGGCGATGCCTGACCGGTGGTGAGACCGTAGATCTGGTTGTCCATGACCACATAGGTGACATCGAGGTTGCGGCGCATAGCGTGGATAAGGTGGCCGAGGCCGATGCCGTATCCGTCGCCATCACCGCCGGTGATGACCGTCTTCATATCGGTGTTGGCCAGGTGAGCGCCGGTGGCTACCGGAACCGAGCGGCCGTGAAGGCTGTGGACGCCGTAAGCATGAATGAAACCGGGAAGGTTGGACGAGCATCCGATACCGGAGACGACCATGAGGTTCTCGGGCTTGACGCCGAGTTTGCCGGCTGCTTCCTGAACCGACTTCAGTACGCCGAAGTCGCCGCAACCGGGGCACCAGTCGGGATCGACCGGGCCTTTGTAGGTATCGACTGGAAGTTCAATTACTGTTGCCATTGAATTTATCCTCTGTAAATAGCTATTCGGCTGCTTTGTTGAATTCGTAGGTAGAACCGGTCTTGACACCAATCTTCATGGAGCCGCCCTGCTTGCCGGTGAATCGCTCGACCAGCTCGACGTTCCATACGGGCTCGCCATGACCGTTCTTGGCTTCTTTGATCACCTTGACCGGTCTCAGCTTTTCGCCGTTGTGAGTGCGCAGGTAGTGATAGACGAACTCCCGGGCTTCCTCTTCGGTGACATCGAGATCGATGTCATCGCCTTTGAGAATACGCCTGGCGTGCTCGACGACATAGAGCGGCTCGGGGGGCTCGCCGTCATACTTGGTGATATGACCGTCCATGCTCACCCCGGTCTGCATCTTGATGAATTGCGCCATCACCGAAGTGAAGTTCACCTCTACCGAGATTTTCTTCTTGCACTTGGCGAGGATTTCGCTCACTTCTTTGGCGTGGAAAGGAGCGATATATTTGATCACCAGGAAATTGGTCTTGGTACCGGCTTTGGTGAGAAGCTCGGCGGCTTCGCGAACAACGCCGGAAGTCGATCCCCAGGTGACCAGGGTCAGCTCGGCATCGGCAGGACCTTCGAGCTTGGGAGCGGGAAGCTCTTTGAGAAGGTTCTCCACCTTCTTCATGCGCTTCTCCATGCTCTTGCGGCGCACCGGCGGAGCGGTGAACATATCGGAGATGAGGATGCCTTCCTCGTCGTGATCGTCGCTGCCCGACGTATAGCAGGCATTGGCGGTGCCGGGAAGAGCGCGGGGAGAGATACCGGAATCGGTGAACCGGAAGCGTTTGTATTTGCCCTGGCTTTCTTTCCACTCTTTGACGATTTCGCCGCGGTCGATTTCGACATCGGGATTGAATGATTCAGGGTCCACAGTCTCGGGGTGCTCGGAGAGGAGCAGGTCGGACATCATCAGGACCGGAAGCTGATATCTGTCGGCATAGTTGAAAGCGTCTACCGTGGACTGGTAGGCGTCGGCGATGTCGCGGGGGGCGACGATCAAGCGCGGGAACTCGCCCTGGGAGGCACCGAAGACCTGGAAGAGGTCGGCTTGCTCGGTCTTGGTGGGAAGACCGGTGGAAGGACCGCCTCTTTGCACCTCGACGATCACCACAGGCACTTCCATGATTCCTGCCATACCCACAGCTTCGGTCATCAGGGCGAAGCCCCCGCCGGCTGTGGCGCACATGGAGCGCACCCCGCCGAGACCGGCGCCGATAGCCATATTGACCACCGAGAGCTCGTCTTCGCACTGCTTGACGAGGATGCCGGTTTCCTTGGCATGGCCTGCCATCCAGTGAAGGATGGTGGAAGCCGGGGTCATGGGATAGGCGGAATAGAATTTACAGCCGGCTGCATAAGCGCCGAGAGCGATGGCCTCGTTGCCGGTGATGAAAGGACGACGCTTCTTGTCGGCATTCCATTTGTCCACCAGGGGCTTGGCATTCTCTTTGGCGTAGTTGTAACCAGCCTCGAGCAGGGCGACGTTGAAGTCGATGACTTCCTGTCCCTTGTGAGCGAAGGTATCGGTGAGCACCGAAGATGGTTCTTCGAGGCCGAGACCGGCGAGGTATGCGACAGCACCGATAGCCACGGTGTTCTGCATGATCGGTTTGACCGGACCGTACTTCTCGGCAACCGGCGCGGTCACGTCTTTCATGGGGATACCCATGATGGTGACGCCCTTTCTAACCAGGGTCTCTTCGCACTTGATGCGATCGGCATTGAAGATGACAACGCCGCCTTCATGGACTTCCCGGGCGTGTCTTTCGATGGAGTCCTGGTTGAGGGCGATGACCACATCGAGCTTGTCGCCGTGGTTATAGACTTTCTCGTCGCCAATCCGCACTCTCAGCCAGATATGACCGCCGCGGATGATGGACTGATAGCTGTTATAGGCATATACGTGAAGTCCCAGCCTCCCGCAGGATCTTGCCAGAGTGTCCCCGGATTTATCGAGACCGTCTCCGGCGGCACCTGCAATACCAATCGTGACTTCGTGCATTAGGTGTATCCCTCGCGATTAAATAGACCAATCAAAAGTGTGGCTAACAAAACCGTACTGGGGTTCAGGACCCCACGACACTGGCTCTGACCTTAGTGCAAGCACAGGCGAATACGATATCACACAAGCCGCGCAAGATGGCAAGGGTAGGAAATTTAGTGCCGGAAACAGGCAACAAAACTTACTGTAGCTATGTTAATGAGAGACTTCGGAGCCGGATTCGTGACCCGCTTCGGGACCGGGAGCGGAATGCTCGGCTTCATGTCCGTGGCCGCCGCCAGAGGGAACGGTGACACCGGTCATCCAGTCGCCGAAGCAGAACATCAGGGAGAGAAGACAGAAGGTAGCCAGAGCCACCAGAATCATATCCTCGGGGCTCTTCTCATCCACTATCTCGGTGGCAACCGCCGGGACATGATCGTGCCCGTGATCGTCGTGATCGTGCCCGTGTTCATCGTGATTGGCAGACATAAAGACCTCTCTAAGCTTGGATCAGGGGCACATGCAGAAAGCCAGCCAGGTAAGACCGGCGACCCAGAAGAAGATCACCAGGGCATAGTACTGACCTCGACCGGTCTGGGTGTATCTCAGGATCTCGCCGGAGGCGATGGTCACGAGGCTCGAGCCTTCCACCAGACCCTGGTCGATGAAGACCGCGTCAAGAGCATTCCAGATGCTCTTATAGGCAGGAAGAATGACCTTGTTGACCAGCCAGAGATAGAGGTGATCCCAGTACCATTTGTTGTACGAGAATTTGTAGAAGAAGCCCTGACCTTCGACGATGGCTTTGTTGAAGTCCCACATCTTGGCGACATAGAGCGCCCAGGCGAAGAAGATACCGATAACGGCTGCCGCCACGGAGATTCCGACAGTAGTCAGATTGACCACTTCCTGATGGGGGTGCCCGAAATAGACGAAAGAGCCGAAAGCATTGGCAGCTTCCACACCACCGAAGAAAGACAGCTGGTTGAAGCCGAGCATGAAGCCTACGCCGACGGAAGGAACCGCCAGAACGAGAAGCGGTACATACATAGCAGGCGATACATCATGAGGCTTCCCGTGTCCGCGATATTCGCCGGTGAAGACCAGGAAATAGAGACGGAACATATAGAAAGCGGTGAGACCGGCAGTGAAAATGAGAATCCAGCCGATTATCGGGTTGAAGGCAAGAGCGGCGCCGACGATCTCGTCTTTGGAGAAGAATCCGCTGAAAGGCGGCAGACCCGAGATGGAAAGACAGCCCACCAGAAAACAGAGATTGGTCGCCCACATATGCTTGCTGAGCCCGCCCATCTTCCGTATATCCTGCTCGTGGTGCAAGCCGATGATCACGGCACCGCTGCAGAGGAAGAGCATGGCTTTGAAGAAAGCATGGGTGAGAAGGTGGAAAAGACCTGCCGAATAGGCCCCGACACCCAGACCGACGAACATATAGCCGAGCTGCGAGCAGGTAGACCAGGCCAGGACTCTCTTGATGTCGTACTGAGTGAGAGCGATGGTGGCTGCCATGAAGGCGGTGAGGGTGCCCACACAAGCCACCACCATGAGAGCGGTGCTGTGGGTGGAGCCGTCCGGAGCCAGGAAAAGAGGATAAGCTCTGGCAACCAGGTAGATGCCGGCTGCCACCATGGTGGCAGCGTGGATGAGCGCCGAGATTGGCGTGGGACCTTCCATGGCGTCCGGAAGCCAGA
>JAGQHH010000302.1 GCA_020431945.1 Cyanobacteria bacterium HKST-UBA02
CTCAAGTAAAAGCATGGGAAGAAAAACAATTGAAGCTGTTAAGCAACTAGAAGCCCTGAATTCAAAGAATACTCTTCGGGTAGTGCTCTCGATAAGAAGCGGCTCTCTTACCCCGGATCAAATCTCGGTGAGACTGGGTTTGGATCCATCATCCACGAGCGAGAAGGGGGAATGTCTATATAAGGGAAAATCCGGGGAGCTATATGCGGTGTCCTGTTCCTGGAGATTAGAATCAACGGGAAAGATAGATGACGTTCTTCTCGCGAGCCACTTGAATTGGCTTGTCAATGATCAGCTTTCCGGCAGAGAAGAAGCAATTAGAAAGCTCTCTGACGATGATTGCTCCATCGAGCTCATCTGCTACGCAAATCAGTGGACAAGGCTTGGATACTTTGAGATTTCACCAGATATGATCGCATCCATCAGTCAGCTAGGGCTTCGTCTGAAGTTCCAAATCATGTATGAGAACACCGACTCCGAGTATTGACTGCTTGTATAGCATTAGTAGAAAGAGGATACCGATGTTCCGTCTGACACGAGAACGAGTCGAATTAGTGTGCGTCATACCGGTAGAAGAGACATATGAATAAACGAGTGAAAGCATTGGGAGTCATAGCATCTCTAGCTCTGAGTCAAGTCGAGGTCACAAGGATGAGCGCAAGCAAAGTCCTGAGGACAGTTGTGATTTCCCTCCTCCTTGCTGTTGGAACGCCTTGCCATGCTGACGAAGCATCCAACGAAGATGCCTCTATAGAAGAGCTTGAACAGCAGCTCTCCTTCGGCGCAACGCAGCATACTTTCGGCGATTACAGTTACATTCCCGAAGTCGGGAAGGACTCCAGGGCCTTGACTTGCAGAATCAAGAAGGGAGGAAGGGTTCTCTTCAAGTACAAGCCTTATTACAAAGGTCTTGGAGCGTGCTGGATCGAACAGGCGCTGGCTCCATCAGAGTTCATTACCAACAAGCTAGACTTGAATGGTCTATCCGAAAGACTCTCAAAGCCAGGGCAGAGCAAACTGCCAGCTGGAACAGATGTAACCGGAGACGGCATCCCCGATCTAATAATAGGAGTTTGGACCGGTGGCGCGCACTGCTGTTACAACTACACAATTCTATCCCTGGGTCCGAAGTTCAAGAAGCTCGGCACCATCCATGGTCTCGATTCCGAATTCACATTTATCGATCTGGACGGGGACGGAGCCTGCGAAGCTGTCGGAGCAGACTTCAACTTCAGGTACTGGAATGAATGTTTTGCTTACTCTCCCGCACCAGTAGTGATTCTATCTCTGAAAGGAGGAAAACTTCATCTCGCGCATGAGCTAATGACGAAGAACCTCTCAGTCGCTGAATTCGAAAAGAGGATCGCAAAGCTCAAGGCCATCCACCAACCGAAAGGAATCCCCGCAGATAGCATTCTAGTATCCTCGGGACTATGGGCTGCCATGCTGGATCTCATCTATTCAGGCAACGGTGACAGAGCGTGGGAACTCTTCAATCAACTCTGGCCGAGCAATGCGACCGGCTACTGGGTTACCTCATCCACGCAGAACGAGGACTCACCGGAAAACAAGATCTTCGATCCATCCCTGATCCAATCGGACTCGAAAATAGAGCGCAAGAAATTTCTGAGTACATTCAAAGCTCAGCTTGCCAAAAGCGAATACTGGCCAGCCATAAGGAAAATGAATGGCTGGTAACCCTCTAGCCCCCCTCCGTGACGCTAATTGTCCGAGCGGGCACGCGAACCAGTACAAGTTTCGCAACAACTCAGCGCCGGGCTACAGCCGAACAGGCGCCTGATCCGAGCGATTCCCCCTGGATTTGACCCGGGCAAAATCGCCCAAATCCCCGTACTCCGGAGGCTTTCCATTGACATCCAGAACCGCCGGGTGACATAATCGGCACTTCTTATGAATCTGATATGGCTCTGTCAGTTACGACCATACAAAGCCACGATTGAAGTTTTCATTCTCAACTAACAGAAGATACGTCTTCAATCGCTTTCAGAGGCTTTGAAACTGACACCGGCTAGTCGACAAGACCAGCCATACAGAACAGGAAACAATATGCAATTTAAAGAACTTGGTCTGTCCGAAAGGATGGCTCTCTCACTCATGAATCTCAAGATCGTGGATCCTACCGAGATTCAAACGAAGGTCATCCCCGAGACTCTCGGCGGTCACGACATCATGGCTTCGGCCGAAACCGGCTCCGGCAAGACCGCAGCCTATGCACTGCCGATCATCCACCAGCGTTGCAGGGGTAAAGCCGAGAAACGCCGCAAAGCGAAGACTCTAGTGCTGGTGCCCACCCGCGAGTTGGCTTTGCAGGTAGAGAGTCAGTTCGAGAGATTCTCCTGCGGCTCCGGTTTGAAAACTGTCTGCATATATGGTGGCGCCAGTTACGACAGACAGATCAGCGCGATGAACCGTGGTGTCGACGTGATTGTCGCGACCCCCGGACGTTTGTTCGACCATATCACCCGCGGTACCGCCGACCTCTCGATGATCGAGATGCTGGTCCTCGACGAAGCCGACAGAATGCTGGATATGGGATTCATGCCCCAGGTCCGCCAGATTGTGAGAAGAGTACCGGACCAGCGGCAGACCCTCATGTTTTCCGCCACCATCAGTAAAGGCATCGAAGAAGCCGCTTCGGAGTTCCTGAAGAATCCCAAGACCATTCGAGTGAACACCAGACAGCTCGAGCCGAGCAGCATCGAGCAGAAAGTCTTCTATTGCGATGAGGCGGAGAAGGAGTCGCTCTTGCTGGATCTGCTCGAGAATCAGCCTGCGGTAAAATCCGTCCTGGTCTTCACCCGCACCAGATTCAAGGCAGCCAAGATCTGCAAGAGACTCTGTGCCGCTAATGTCAGAGCCGAAGAAATTCATGGAAGCATTTCCCAGAGCAAACGGGAGCGGACCCTGGCTCGCTACCGCGAAGGGAGATTCTCGGTCCTGGTCGCCACGGACATCGCAGCCCGCGGTCTCGACGTGCCCGAGATCAGCCACGTCGTCAACTACGATCTGCCCGACTCCGCCGAAGACTATGTCCACCGTATCGGCAGGACCGGCAGAGCCGGACGCACGGGCACTGCCCTGACCTTTATATCGGCACAGCAGCGACACCTGGTGCGAGGCATCGAGCAGGTGGTCGGACGACGGTTGGGCGACGACCCCAACGGCGACGACATGGGAGCTGGTTTCAAACGCCCGCAGAAATCGAGACCCGGCAAATTCAAGAACAAGTCCTTCGATGGTCCGGCTCATGGAAAGCAGGGTCACTCCAGACCCGCCCACAAGCCGGCTCGGTCCAAGCCCTACTCCGAGCAGGGTCGCTCCAGGCAAGAATATTCTGATCAACCCCGGTACAAACCGGCTTATTCTGATCAGGGACGTAACTCGGAAGGGCGTTATTCCGATCAGCCCCGGTACAAACCGGCTTATTCTGATCAAGGACGATCAAAGCCCGCATATTCCGATCAGCCCAGGTACAAACCAGCATATTCAGATCAGGGCCGCTCCAAGCCGAGCTATTCCGATCAGCCCCGGTACAAGCCGGCATATTCTGATCAGGGACGTAACTCCGAAGGGCGCTATTCCGACGGACGTTATTCCGACCAGCCCCGGTACAAACCGGCCTATTCGGATCAGGGACGTAACTCCGAAGGGCGCTATTCCGAAGGGCGTTATTCCGACCAGCCGCGCTCCAAACCGGCATATTCCGAACAGGGCCGCTCCAAGCCGGGTCGTTCCAAGCCGGCACATTCCAGACCTTCCAACTCCAAGCCGGCTCATGCCCGGCACAGAAAGAAGTCCCAGACATTCCGTTAATGGTCGAGCCGCAACTGGTTTAACGAGGATCGCACAAAATGATCATTCTAGAGATAGTCGGTTGGTTCATCTTCTCTGCAATACTGATGTCCTTCATTGAGCATCAGGTCCACAGCCGGCTCATGCACAAGCAGAGCCTGCCACGCTTCAAAAAGACTTTTGAGGCGCATGCCATCTTTCACCATATGCACTACCTGAAGATTTTCAGCGACGAGCCGGTACCCGAAGGTGAAGACAGAGAAATTCGCTTGACCGTGAGGAAAGCTCCCATCAAGGCTCTGCCCATCGCCATCCCGCTGGCGCTCATATCCTGGAAGGGCGCCCTGATTTTCGTCTTCACGGCTACTCTTCATCACTGGATCTGGAACAAGCTCCATCTCGAGATGCACAAGCCCGAAGGCAAGGGATTCAGTCACTGGCCTGCGTACAAGTATCTGGCAAGGTATCACTGGCTGCACCACCGATATCCGAACAAGAACTTCAATGTAGTCTTCCCCTTCGCCGACTTCATCCTCGGAACCACCGCCACGGCCACCGTAGAGGACCAATTGAGCATGGACCGGGAGTTCGCGAACCCCGGCGCCAGGCAAGAGGGCGCCCCTGACGGCGTCGAAGGGACAGGAGAGCCTCAAGAAGAGCCGGCGGTTGCCAAGACCGACGAAAAGGTGGGGCTACTCAGGTAACCCAAAAGTACCTGGTATATTCCGAACGGCAACAATACTCACGGTTTTCGAACAACTTCGTCGCATAACTACAAATTGTATTCACGCGACTACAAAATCGATTATGATAACTACATCAACTGGAGCGGTTCCTTTTAAAAGGCACGAAAAAGGCAGAAAGAGGCAGAAATGATTGAATTTGCAATACTCTTCGTACTCTTCTATATCTGGCACGGTCTGGGCGTAACCATCGGCTATCACAGGCTGCTGTCCCACCGGACCTTTCGTTGCCCCAAAATCGTCGAGTATTTCCTGGTCCTCCCGGGGTATCTCGCCTTCGAAGGCTCGCCTATCTGGTGGTCGACGATTCACCGCGCTCACCACAGACACGTGGATACCGAGCTCGATCCGCATTCTCCGCGTTTCGGAATCGCCAACGCGCACTTCGGATGGCTGATGCACCCGACTTACCAGTCCCACATCGACCCGTCCACCCAGGCGAAAGACCTGACCTCTGATCCTATATATAGGTTCCTTGAGCAGGGCGGCAATTGGAATCGGGCTCACGCTCTGAACTTCGCCCTCAACTTCTCGGTGCGTCTGGCGATCTTTGCCTTCTTCGGCTGGATACCCGCGCTTGCAAGTCTTCTCGCCGGTCTGGCTGTCCTGCAGATCCCGCTCATGCTGAACGTCTTCTGCCATATACCGGCGCTCGGCTATCAGAACTACAAAACCAACGAAGACAGCGTCAACGTTTGGTGGGTCGGACTGCTCGCCATGGGCGAAGGTTGGCACAACAATCATCACGCCGCACCCGGCTCAGCACAATCCGGTATCAAACCCTTTGAGTTCGATCTTTCCTGGCATGTAATCCGCTTCTTGAATGCCGTCGGTCTGATCAGCAACGTCAACGTGATCCCCCACGAAAGACTGGACGAAAGATTCAACAAGCAATCAGTAGTGAGCACCGAGCCCGCGCCCGAACGCGAGCCCGAAATCGAACGCGAGCCCGAAGTCGAACGCGAGCCCGAGCTCGTGAGCATCGGCGCGGATCGCAAAACCGCCGCTCGACTGTCTGCGTGATTTAGAGTACGTCCTTTTCTACCAACCTGCTGCTGTACAATTGAATTGAGTTCTCGGACTCGCGATTCTGAAGCAGCAGTGGCCAGGTAGCAGCACCTGATGATAGAAGTCAGCAGAGGACGAACTGGCAGACCAGATTGGCGCATCGCCATGATCTGGATGTCCAGTCTGCTGATGTCGCCATGGATGCCGCCTGCAGCATATGCAGATACTGAACGATTTATCGATCAACGCAGCAACCAATTCATGGAAGAGGTCGCCGCCACCCCGGAGAGCGATGCGGTCGGCTGGCAATCTCTTTACAACGCCTATGCCTGCGTCTGCCATCACAAGTGGAGCATGACATCCGACTGGCTACGTCATGCTCTCTGGCATGGCGCAGCCACTCAGATGTTGCAGTCCCGTGTCGACCTCGGCTACCTCTGCAAAGGTCTGAACAGTGTAGCGGCAAAACAGAAGCAAGCGCCGGTGACGGAATCATCGATCGATGCGCAGGTCCTGCAGGCGCTTATTACAAGTAAAGTCGGCAATAGCGAAGAATCCATCGATGCCCTGAAAAGAGTGATCGTCAACAATCCGAACTATCCTGCTCTCAAATTCCTCAAGGACAAACTGAGGGAAATGGAATTCGAAAGGTCGAGCCACCCCTGGATGACACCACCGGATGTGGCACAAATCGGTGGTAGAAGCAATCGCTTCTCTAGGTGGCGACCGGACAAATTCCCGCTCAAGGTCTACATTCCCCCTGATGCGATAGCTTCAAAAGTAGCGGGATATCGAGCCGGCGATGGACAGCTTTTTCGAACGGCTTTCGAAACCTGGCAAAAGAACAGTAAGGGCAAAATCCGATTCGTCTACGAGCCTGTGAAATCGCAAGCAGATATCAACTGTGCCTGGGTAAGTGATCAGAAG
>JAGQHH010000303.1 GCA_020431945.1 Cyanobacteria bacterium HKST-UBA02
CGGGCACATATTCGAGCACCATATACGGTAACCCACCCTGGCTGGCACCGAAATCGAGAATCGATACGATGTTTGCATGCTTCAGCTTGCTCAGGGCCCGGGCCTCCTCCTGGAAGGCCACCAGCTCGGAAGCGGAAAGAGTGCTGAGCATCTTCACCGCTACTTTCTTCCTGAGAAGCCTGTCCCGGCAGAGATAGACTTTTCCGGCAGCGCCTTTGCCCACGATTTTGAGAGGCTTGTAGCGCTCCACCGGGAATTCCTCTTTCGAGAGAGGAAGCTCCTCGGCATCGTCTTCTTCGGGCTCCGCGGCGAGGGCGCCCGGCGCCGCCTCGAGCTCGGTTCGCACCGGATCGGGAACCGGGCAGTTGCACAGATCGTGCCGGAAAATGTACTGGCTGAGCGATCCCTGCCTGCCGCGATTGACACGCTTGCCGCACTTACTGCAAATGTGCACCGACAGGGACTGGGTGAGAAAGAGATTCTCCGCCCCGCAACGGCAAACAGACAGCCACTGGGTGATCGAGACAGGCTGGCTCGCGGTCACCGGCTTCCGGCATTTAGGACATCGTGATTGCTCCTGGCTCACATTCGTGACCGCCTCTACTGACTCTTCTGCCAACTCTTTTGCCAGATATGGCGGCGGCGCCGGTCGAGCTCGCGAATCTCCTCGAATTCGCTCCGGTAGCCACCGCACCCGTCGAAGGCTTTCTCGATGGCGACATCCTCCGGAAGAGGGTCTAGACCATGCCTGGTGATCCGATCATACTCGTCGCTGACACAACGCGAATAGTCGAAAACATAACGACGATAAATCTGATTGAGGTCCTCGGCAGCCCGCTGATAAGCGACTTTCACCGCCTCCGCCGTGGTCTTGCCCTGGCCGTCGAAATGGGAGGAGGCCATGCTCTCCGCATGAAAGCGCACGAGCTTTTCGGCATCATCATAAATACGAACGCAGATCGTCTTGTGTCCCTCTTCGTGCCTGGCCATTTTCTTCGTAGTATTGTTGGGCAGCCAGACGACAATTGGAAGGGTGAGGGTCACCCTTATATCTTTGGGACGGATTTTGACCTTGCAACTGCTTTCAGTCTTCTCCTCATCGACCATATCGAGATCGAAATTCACCGAGAGGTTGTAATGATACTGGGTACACCCCTTCTCGCCGGGTCTGAGATCCGGTCCCGGCACCGGCGGTCTTGCCGGATCGAACCAGCGCTGCTCGACCTGCGGAGGCTGCTTGTCCACCAGAACCTGATACGAATCCCCGGCCCGGGCCGGGGAAGCAAAGCCCGTGATAAGTACGGTCAAAAGTACAGCTAGAATGAGAATGAATCTTGACACGACGATTGCTAAAATTTCCTCCAGTTGATTTTACTTGAATCGGATCCTAAGTGCGCACATGCCTGAATTCACCGACCAGTTCTCCAGACAAGCCGAGCGTTACCGGAAGTTTCGCCCGGGCTATCCGGCGGAGCTCTATGACCACCTCCTGGACCTGGTCCCCTCGAGAGAACTCGCCTGGGACTGCGCTACCGGTAACGGTCAGGCAGCGGTGGAGCTGGCGGAGCGCTTTCAGAAAGTCCTGGCCACCGATGCCAGCAAGAGCCAGATCGAGCATGCCAGGACCCATCCCCGGGTGGAGTACAGGGTAGCTACGGCGGAAGATTCAGGACTAGCTGACCAAAGCGTCGACCTGATCACTGTCGCCAACGCCATTCACTGGTTTTCCCTGGAAAGCTTTTACGAGGAAGCACGCCGGGTCTTGAAAGAAGGCGGAATTCTGGCTGCCTGGTGCTATGAGAATTTCGAGATCGAAGAATCGGTGAAGCACGCCTTCACCCCGCTCTATAACGAGATCAGCCAGTGCTGGGCGCCCCAGCTCGATCATGTCCGCTCGCACTATCGCTCTATCGAGCTTCCTCTGGAACCGGTAAAAGCACCACATATGGAGATGCGTCTCCACTGGAGCCTCGATCAATGTCTCGGGTATTTATCGAGCTGGTCGGCTGTCCAGAACTATATCAATCAAAACGATCGTGATCCTATCGCCATGCATTATGACAGCATCGAGCAAATCTGGGGTGCGCCGGACACGACCAGAGACGTCACCTGGAAGCTGCACATGCGGATCGGGCGGCGCTGAGCTCAGATCGTCTTGAGCCTGTTGTACAGCTCCCGGGCACCGGCTATCCGGTCCTCGACCTCCTGGGCCGTAGCCTCGGCTATCAGAGAGTCGAGGGCGGCACTTACTGAAGCGACCCGGGAAGCGGGGCGTGATACCGAGATAGGCAGAGGATCGAATCCGGTGAGCAGGAAATAGAGACTGGCTCCCACCGAATAGATATCGCTCCCGGGGCAGGCTTTGCCCCGGAGTTGCTCGGCAGGGATATAAGACTGCTTGCCGATCATTGTGCCGGTGAGATTGGACACAAGCTCGGTGGCGGCCCCGAAGTCGATCAGGGTGATCTTGTTTGTGCGGGGGTCGAATACGATATTGTCCGGAGTGATGTCACGATGAATCACCGGCGGATCGAAATTGTGGAGATAATCGATCACCTCGGCGAGTTGCATTCCGATCGATGCCACGAGCTTTTCGTCCAGCGCTCCGTTGAGCTGGACATGCTGTCTCAGAGTGAGCCCGTGGGCCTGGTCCAGGACCAGATAGTTCCGACCTTTCTCGACGAAGTGGTCGTAGACTCTCACGATCTGCGGGTGAGACAGGCGCGCCAGAATCCGCGCTTCCCTGGCAAAGAGCTCCTCCACCTTCTTCCTGGCGCTGCCGTCCCGATTGTCCGGAATGACCAGCTCTTTGAGCACCACCCGGCGTCCGTCCCTGAGCCTCGCGAGATAGACAGAGGACATGCCTCCGCAAGCGAGCTGCATGAGCACCTGCACTTCGCCGTCGAGCAATTCGTGCCCGCCGGGAAGGGGCACGAAATTGGTGACCTCGAATCGCTCTTTGAGACTCTCTTCCCACATCCTCGTATAGCTCATCTCCAGACAGAGCCGCTCGCCCATGAGCACGTCCTTCTGAAGCGACATGACATCGGCGTTGAGGGCCATGGGATCGGCGAATTTGACCAGATAGATGAAAAACTCCTCGAGCTGGTCGTCGGGGATGCCTGCGATGGGGAGGGGCATCATGCCTCCGGACTTGAAATCGAAAACGATGAAACCCTGAGCGAGCCAGCCCACCCCGGCAAAAGTCAGAGCTTTAGCCAGGAAAGAAGGCTCCTCACCGCCCCGGTTCACCGCCAGACGTTTGAGAACCGCATCGGAAGCCACCATACGCCGCAGTCTTATGGAGTGGACATCGTCCCAGTCGCGCTTGTTGCGGTCGAACATCGAGCTCTTGTGCACCCGGCTGAGAGCCTCGATACCATCCCTGGACATACGTAATTTCAGGCGCAAGGCGAGCATCATCACGGTACAAGCGAGGGCGACCTGCAGGGGGATCGAATACCAGCTCAGAAAAGTAGCCGTGATCATCCAGGACCAGCAAATGAGACCGATCAGGCCCACACAGAAGACTACGAAAAGCAGGGAGGGAATCAGTTTGCAACGCAGCTCGAAACAAGGGACCTCCTGCATTTTCGCTTCGCTTACCCGCCTGATGCAATTGCGGAGCATACCGCTCTCGGTCTCGAGCTCGTCGGCTGTTAAATTCACAACAATTTCGCTCACGGATTCACTCCCTGTTGTTATGCGGCTTTACCGGCAGGCAAATCAACCAGGGCTTCTTCCACCGAGCCATAGCGTCCTTCCAGATCGAGCCTGGTGAGACCTTCAACAAGCACGGAGAAGGGCGATGCCTCCGGCAGCTTGCTGCAAGAAAGCGGTGTCGGATCGCTGCCGGTGAGAAGAAATGCGATGGTGGCACCAAGGGAATAGAGATCGCTCTGGATTACCGGAGCCCCCTGGAATTGCTCGGGAGCCATATAGTTGTGCTTGCCCACCACTGTCCGGGTCTGGGCAGCCTCGAGCTGGAGCGCCACATTGAAATCGATGAGACGGACCCGGCCGCTCCGGTCGATCATGAAGTTGTCCGGAGAGAGATCGCGGTGCACCACCGGCGGCGTCAGGCTGTGAAGATAAGCCAGGATATCGCACATCTGAGCGACCACGGGTCCGGCTACTTCCTCCGACATGGGGCCGCGATCGAGGACGCGATCTCTGAGGCTCTCCCCCTCGATGCGCTCGAGGACCAGATAGGCACGATGATCCTCCACGAAATAATCGAGGAGCTTTACTATACCCGGATGATCGAGATGGTCGAGGAGACCGGCCTCGTGCTTGACGCTCTCGAAAGATCGCATGCGCACGCTGTTGCCAGCGCCCACCGGCAGGACGAATTCTTTGAGCACCACTTCTTGAGCGGGGTTCATATATATGTCACTGGCTTCGTAGACGACAGCCTGACCACCGGTGGCAAGCATCGAATCGATCCGGTAGCGACCGTCCTGAAGCATATCGCCTGACTCCAGGGGCTCGATACGCTTGCGCCTGGACGAAGTATGCACGTCATCCAGCCACATATTCGTATATCCGTGCACGAACTCGTCCACTTCCCGGTTCTCCGACCGGGAGGCGAT
>JAGQHH010000304.1 GCA_020431945.1 Cyanobacteria bacterium HKST-UBA02
GCGGCTCATCGCGGAATTTGGTCTGAAACTGATACCAGATCTGGGGAAGCTGCCGGTACGAGCTCAGATCCCGGGCGGCTATGGTGGCAAAGATCTCTTCATGGGTGACACCCAGAACAAGCTCCTGCTTCTTGCGATCTCGCAGCCTGAACATGATCTCGCCCATGCCCTCGAGACGCCCGGACTGCTCGAAAATTTCGGCAGGACAGAGCGAAGGCAGCAAGAACTCCTGGCCATAGATGGCATCCATCTCTTCTTTGATGATCGCGATAATCTTCTGCCTGACCCGCACGGCAAGGGGCAGAAGACTGTAGACGCCGCTTCCAAGCGGTCTGATATAGCCACCACGCAAAAGAAGCTTATGGCTTGTCGACTCGACCCCCTGGGGATCCTGCCTGGTGGTTGGAATGAATAACTGGCTCCATCTCATGATCTTTCTCCTCGTAATAGCTCTTGAAAAAGAATCACCCCCTCTTGCGAAGGGGCTTTATAGAGGATCGATCACATCTACGCGACAACCTCCGCCACCTTCACGAGAAGGGGACCGGCGGGCTGGGAGCGTAGTCGAAACGAATCATGATTTCCCATTATGACCGCTGCCACGTTCCTGTCAATAATGCGTTAAACTAACTCGGGTCCGGAAGGCGGAATCTTAACGATGAGCTTAAAATCAGAGACCTTCGAGCTCCTGGAAGACCGTGACTTTCTCGATTATCTGAGAAAGAATTGCAGTGCTTTTTCAGAATCCGAAGGGAAAGCCAGTCTCGAAGATCTCGGCGGCAATATAAACCGGGTGCGGCGGGTGGCTTTCAGAACCGCCGCGGGCAAAAGGACATCGCTTATCGTCAAGCACGTTCCCCGGGACGGTCACCTGGCTCGTTATCCGGCGATCAAGTTCTGCGACCGCAGACTGGACCGCGAGCATGACTGGTACCAGTGGTGCCACCAGGTACGCGAACCGGCAAGCACTGTGAAAGTGCCGGATGTTATTCACTATGACCGGGAAAGACGAGTCATGGTCATGGAGGATCTCGGCGCGGGAACCGCTTTCGACTCGCTTCTCCAGAGCACCGGAGACAAAAAGAACGTCCTGGGCAATCTCGGATCTTTTCTGGGGAGCACGCACCGGGCCAGCCTCGCCTCCACGGTGCCGCTGGCAAAAGACAACGAGGCGGCCAGGCAGAATCGCCGTTATGTCTTCACCATGCATGTAGAAGAGCCCGATACGGTATCAAGGATCTGGCACGATATTTATGGAAAGCACAGCAAGATATCGCTTGCTGCCAGAATCGCCATGAAAGAAGAATATCTGGACAAATATTCCGGCCAGATAAGCCCGGTTCTCGAAGAGCTGGAAAGTACCTTCAAGACAGCTGGCAAAGTCGTCTATACCCACGGCGACCTGCACACCAGAAGCATCATCGTCTCGCAGTCCGGAACAATCGGGATAATCGACGCCGAGCTCTCGGACTATGGCAATTCCTGCTTCGACCTCGGGATCTTCGGCGCCCATCTCTGGGCCCATTCCATCAGCCTGGGACTTCCGCAGGACGAGGTCCTCAAAGATACTGCCAGCTTCCTCGGTCCTTATTCCAGGTCCTTCGCCCCCGGGGAGCCGGATCTAGACCTTCTTGCCGATTTCATCCGGCATGCCGGTGCCGAGATGCTAAGGAGACTCCTGGGACCGGCCGGTTTCAACACCGATCTCAGCCGGGAGGACTTCAGCGAGATGCTGATCACCGCCACCGATCTGCTTCTCGATGGCGACTATCTGGTGGCGGATCTCCTCGAAGCCATCGAGCAAGAAGCAGTCGAGGGTCTATAGAATATGGCTACCCTTGCCGATATGGAGCCCGCTTCTCGCCGATTCATCGAGCGCTATCCATTTCCGGATCTGGGCAGCCCTCCTTTCGCCCCGCTTGCAGTCCCGCCGGAGAAAGCCCGGGTAGCCCTGGTCACCACCGCCGGTCTCCATCTCCACACGGACAGGCCGTTCAGCAGCTCTTTCTGGCTGAGCGACTGCACTTTCCGGGTTATTAGAACAACCGATTTTTTCCTTGATCCAGAAAGCCTTATCGTCAGTCACACCAGCAAAGAATTCGACCGGAGCGGCATCGACCGGGACATCAATGTGGTCTTTCCCCTGCCCAGGTTGAAAGAGATGGCCGATGCCGATATCATCGGCAGCGTCGCCCCCAGACATATGAGCTTTATGGGCTCCCTGCCCCGCACCGGCGATCTGCGCAAACGCACTGCTCCGGAAGCCGCCCGGCTCCTCAAAGAAGATGCTGTCGACCTGGCCATCCTCACCCCTGTCTGACCGATGTGCAATCAGACCGCCGGTCTGATTGCCCGGGCTCTGGAAGAGATCGGCATAACCACGGTAACCCTTTCCCTGCTAAAAGAAGTGACAAGCAAGATCAACCCTCCCCGAGTACTCGAGATGCCGTTCGGATTCGGTCATCCCCTGGGCGAACCCGGTGATCGGGAAGGCCAGACCCGTGTCCTCCGGACCTCTATCGATCTCGCCTGCCAGGCCCGGGAACCGGGCACCACCTGGAAATTCGACCGGTGAGCCCGAAAACTGAAACTAGAACGAGGGTGATCATCGATACCGACATCGCCGCCGGCATACCCGAAAGAGACATTGACGATGCCCTGGCTATAGTAATGGCGGCTAATTCCCCATCCATCGACCTGACAGCCGTCACCCTCACATTCGGCAATGACAGCCTGGACAATGTCGAGGCGGCAATGAAAGAGCTGGCCGGTCATATGGAGAAAACACTCCCGGCTGCCGCCAGAGGTGCCGCCAGAAGCGCCAACCGGGGGCGCGAGACCGCCGCCACCCGGCTCATGGCGAATACGCTTGAGAGCGCTCCGGCAACCATCCTGGCCATCGGTCCCCTCACCAATATCGCCAGCCTGATCGAGCTGAGACCGGACCTCCTGGACAGGATCGAGACAGTGGTGGCGGTAGCGGGCCGGAAGCCAGGGCAGCTCTTCCGCACCGGGGCTCATCCCCGCTCCCATCCTGATTTGAATTTCGAGCGCGACCCCGATGCCTTCGCCGCCCTTCTGGCAAGCGGAGTCCCTGTGGTTCTGGCACCTTTTGAAGTCTCGAGCAAAGTTTTTCTGGATCAAGCCGATCTGGACAGGCTGGCGGGCAACAACACCCCGGTGTCCGCTTTTTTCGAGAAAGTCGGGCGCCCCTGGCTGGCTTTCTGGGAATCTACTTTCAGCACCCCTGATGTGCCTGTAAAAGGATTCAATCCTTTCGACACCCTGGCGGTAGCCTGGCTTACCGACAGGGACCTTTTGCAATGCTGCCGGGTCGACCTGGCGATTGAAGAAGACGACTATGACCTCAGCGAAACCATGGTCCAGGGCACTGGCTCGGCTCGAAAGCCCTATCTTCATGCAAGACCGGCAGGGCAGGCGGCGAAAGCCACCTATATACACGATGTATCCAGGGACGACTTTGTCGGGAGCCTTCTAGCGAGGCTTTTTTGACTTCTTCTTGAGAAATGCTCAAGATCTCGATCCTGGGTATATAACTCTCCAGTAATTCCGGATACCCATGCCCACCGATGAGAAAGAGCTGGAAAAAACTGATTGAGTCCGGTCAGGAGGCTTTCGACAGCGGTCAATACGACCTGGCTCGCTCTAATTTCGAGCAGGCCCTCGAGCTCGCGGAAAAATCAGGCAAGAAAGACAGCCGCCTGGGCACGAGCCTCGATCACATGGGCAGGCTCGAAGAGAAGCTCGGCCGTTATCAGGAAGCCGAGGAGCTTTTCAAGAAAGCCCTGGCGATTCTCCAGGCGAATCTCGGAGACGAGCACCTGGACGTCGCCCAGACCCTCAATAATCTCGGCGCCCTCTATCATTCTATGGGCCATTTTCGCCAGGCCGAAGAGCTCTATGAGCGCTCCATAGCGATTTGCAAGAAAGAGCTGGGCGATGACGACCCCCTGGTGGCGGTGGGCTATAACAATCTCGCCAATACGCTAGTGCGTCAGGGCAATTTCGAAAGAGCCGAGGAGCTTCTCGATCAAGCTCTTTCAATCAGGGAGCAGAGTTTCGGCCCGCTTCATTCTCATGTCGCTCAGAGCCTCATCGACCTGGCCGGCTTATATGAAGAGCAGGGCAGCTTCGAGCGCTCCGAGAGCCTCTATCTCAACGCTCTTTCCATCAGGGAGAGCCTCCTGGGAGCGGATCACCCAGATGTCGCCGAGATCCTGAACAATCTGGCAGGGCTCTATTACACCCAGGGTCGATACAACAAAGTCGAGCCCCTGCTCAAACGATCCCTGTCCATATGGGAAAGAGCCTTCGGGAACGAGCATCCTCTCCTTGCCACCAATCTCAATAATCTATCGATCCTCTATCTCACCCTGGGCAAATTCGACATAGCCGAGAAGTATTGCATGAGAGCTCTGGAGATCAGAGAGAAAGTCCTCGATCCCATGCATCCGGAGCTGGCTATCAGTCTCAACAATCTCGCCTCCTTGAGGCGCGAGCAGGGGCAGCTCGACGGCACCGAGCCCCTGATCAGACGGGCTCTGGCCATCGAAGAGGAAAGCCTGGGGGCCGACCACCCCGAGGTTGCCACCACTTTGAACAATCTCGCCCTGCTCTATATCGAGCAGGACAAATACGGTGACGCCGAAGGGCTCTACCAGCGCTCCCTGGCGATTCTGGAAAGCTCGTTCGGAGAGAGCCACCCCCATGTGGCAGCCGTCCTCGACAACCAGGCCGAGCTCTACGAGCACCTCCGGCAGTACCAGAAAGCCGAGGAGCTCCACCGCCGCGCTCTGGCCATCAGGGAAAGAGTATTCGGTGATGACCACCCGGACGTCGGCGAAAGCCTGAACAACCTGGCTGCCTTTCATTTCAAGCATGGTCATGACGATGAAGCCGACGGTCTTTACCGGCGCTCTCTATCGATCTGGGAAGCGGCTTTCGGAGAAGAGCATCCCAAGGTAGCCGACGCCTGCAGCAACCTGGCACTGCTTCTGGAGATGAAAGAAGAATACGAGGAATCGGAGAAATACTACCGCCGGGCTATAACAATTCTCGAGACCTGCTTCGGCAGCGAGGATCCTCAGGTAGCCACCTGTCTCGAGAACTATGTCCAGCTCCTGCGCAAGACCGAGAGACACGAGGAAGCCGACGAGCTCTGCCAGCGCGTCGAGAGGATCAACGACTCCAACGGCAATTCATGAAAAGAACCATACGACTTTGGATGGTCTGTCTTGGCGCTTTAGCGATGGGGTTTTATCAACCAGTCACTTTTAGCGCAGAAGCAGGTGAGCTGCAATCGTTTATGATTCGCGATCTCGAAAATTATTTCTCGCGAAAGCTCGGACCGCCGATCAAGATCAAAGCTCAGCTGTTGCGTTCTGGACCAACGAAGACATTCACAAGCTTCCCAAAATATTTCGCTTGGCTGAAAATCTATCGTGGCGATAAGCTTGTAAGTGAAGGAGCTGTTTCGTTTTCCGATCTCTCC
>JAGQHH010000305.1 GCA_020431945.1 Cyanobacteria bacterium HKST-UBA02
TCCGCTTTCCTGATTATCAATATAGAAAGTCTGCGTGACATCTACGTGACGGATTAACAAGATTAATCAGTCCATCTCGAACTTGTAGCCGAGACCTTTGACTGTCTTGATGGGCCCGGCGGTACCGTCACTGCCGATTTTCTTGCGCAAGCGGAGAACCCTCTGGCGCACTGCCTCGTCGGTAGCCTCCGACTCGGTCTTGAAGACACGATTGAGGAGCTCGTCGCTGCTGAAGAGCCGCCCGGGATTCTTCATGAAGAGCTCCAGAAGGGCGAACTCGCTGGGGGCGACGGTGATGGGCTTGTCGTCGATAGTCACCGAGCAGGAAGTCAGATCCATTCTGATATTGCCGGCGCTGAGCACTTTCTCGGCCATGGTCGGCGGCCGGCGCAGCAGGGCTCGCACCCGGGCCATGAGCTCCGAAAAGGAGAAGGGCTTGGTGAGATAATCGTCGGCACCGGAATCGAAAGCAGCGACTTTGTTGGGGACGTCCGACTGGCCGGTCAAAAAGAGCACCGGGATCTGCCCGCCGGCCTTGCGATAGTTCTGACAGATCTCGAGACCGGTTATGCCGGGAAGCATCCAGTCCACGATGGCCATGTCGTAATGGTAATAGGTGAGACGCTCGAGCCCGTCGACACCATCGTCCACGACCTCGACGATATGGTTGTAGGACGAAAGGGCCTCTTCCACCACGGAAGATACCTTCGGATCGTCCTCGATTACTAAAATCCTGGCCATGGTTCCTCGAAGTTCCGGGGTCGCACCCCGAACATTATGTACCAAATGAGCCGAATTAACTAAACAGGAGGGAGAGCCATCCCGCCTGACAACATTCCTTTATATAAGCTGAATGCAGGCTATATCCGACCTATACGGTCTGCCCCGGCGGGCGCAGGACCCAGGAGCCGTAGCGGAAGCGACCACCGGCATAATATGAAATATCAGCCTGACTCCACTGACCGGAGCGGGAGCTGTTGTGATAGACCCGGCCGTTATAGCCCACCACGCCGATATGCGAGCCGCCGCCGCCCTGGCGGTAGTAGGGCGTGCGGGCTCCGATCACCACGTCCCCGGGCCGCGCCATGCTTACCGGAAGCTTCTGCCAGCCATTGGAGAGCAACTGGCCTTCCAGACCGCCGACAGCGGCATTGCGAGCATAATGGTAGCCGGCCCGGTCGAGCACTGCCGAGACCGAGGCAGCACAGCCGAGATTGGCGCCCACTCCCCGGATGAACGTCCAGAGCTGCCGCCCGACATTGGCCATGGCGACATTGGCGATATTGGCGAGACCCTGGATGGGATTCTGGAAGCTCCGATAGTCCTGTCGATAATTCTGCCCGTAGTTCTGATCGGCGGGAATATACGCATCCTGCGCCGGTACCCGCAGAGCCCAGATACGATTGCCGTAGAGACCGGGCTGGAAGACATCGGCGGCCCTGCGTCCTCTGAATAGCCCTGTGGCCGGGTCGTTGGCATAGATCAAGCCGTCCTCGCCCACTATGCCTACCTGGGCGTTGCCGCCGCCATTCTGCCAGTCCCCGGCCTTCGCACCATATATGACATCACCCGGACGCAGACCGTTAACGGCGACAGGCTTCCAGCCACGGCTCAAGAGCGTGCGAGCGAGGGTGGCGACATTGGGACCGCCGGCATAAGAGAAGCCGGAAGCCCTGAGCACTTCCGAGACGCTGGCAGCCGAGCCCAGACGACCGTTCTCGGTAATGTTGGCATAGCGGTAACCCTGCCATACAGGCTTGCCTTCCATCTGCCTGGCGGCCTGGTAGATTCTCTCGCCCCGCTCCCGGCTGCGGTCGCCGCTGCCCTGCCTGAAATATTCCTGCCAGTAGTTTTTCCAGTAGCTCTTCCAGTATTCCCGCCAGTAATCGCTGCCATGGTCGCCCGGTCTGGTTTGAGGGTCGGGGTTATCCCGGTCAGCTACCCGATCGCCTCGATCGGCTTCCCAGCGTACAGGTGACGCCGAGTCCACCGGGTTACCGGTTCTGGGAACTTCAGAAGATCCGTTGTCCGCCTGGGGTCTGAAGCTATCCACCGGCTGCCGGGTAGTGCGGCTCGAAGGTGGGCGCAGGACATAGACCTGGTCGCCGAATTCAGCGCCGAAGGCTTCGGTGCTGTCCACCAGAGTAAGTTTGCCTGTGGCGCTGTCGCTCCGGTAGACTTTTCCGTCTTCCCCGACGATTCCGATAGCGGCATTGGCAGTACCGACTTTCCAGTTCGTTCCCAGCTTGCCGCCATAAATGACGTCGCCGGGACGGGCTTCTTTTACCCCGACCAGGCGCCAGCCGTTGTTCATGAGCTGGCCGACGAGATTGCCCTCATTTGCCGAATCGGCATAGTCATAGCCGCTGGCTTTCAAAATCTCGCTCACCGAGGCGCAATCAGCCAGTTTGCCTGCATCCAGCCGATCGGCATAACGGTGTCCCTTCCAGACCTGCTGCCCGACATGGCTTCTGGTATTCGCCAGAATCTCTTTCTCGGTGGTGCTCTGGGGTCCTGCGGCGCTCTTATCGAGACGAGGAAAGTGAAGATAACGGCTCTCGCCGGGTTTGAAATCGAATCGAGCCGAAGCAGTCTTGATCTCCCCGGTAATCACCGGGGGAAATAGCTCCGGAATCACGATGCTCCGGCCGGCGAGCACCGATTGATCGGAGCCCGGGGGCATGAACGACAATTTGCCACCGACCTGGCTTTCGCCGGTCAGGCGGTTGTCGGTAAGAGCACTTTCGGCAAGTCCTTTGGGAAGGGCCTGCTCGTGAGCCTCGAATTGTCCTTTACTGGATACCATCCGGTCCTGGCTTCTAACTGCCCATCACGACCGCCAGACGGAATATTTGATTGTTTAGAGTAGGGAAGGACGCAGCGAGTTAGTGATTGCGTCTTCGGGGTTGACGTGATGGTGATTGAGTCAACACTGAGAGTCTAGTAAATAGTAAATGACGGAGAAATGGGGAATCCACGTATTACCGGGCAAAAAGGATCTGAGAGAGGGCAGCTGAGGGAACTTTTTGCTCAGGACCACCCATAAAATCGCTCTTTTGATTATCGTCCCGCTGATAATCGAGCTCTGCTTCCTGGGCGTGGTCATGTCCACGGTGGACGAGCTGGAAAAAGACAGGATGGCGGAATCCCGGGCCGTGGAGTCTCTGGTCTATGTCAATCTGATTCTCAATGACACCTGGAACGCCGCCGGCTCCATGATGATGTTCAAGGCGACCCAGACCGATCGATTCATCCTGGAATTCCACGACCTCAACAACGTCCTTACCGGTCACGCCACCAAACTCAAAGAGCTCCTGGAAGGAGACGCCCAGACGCCCGAAGCCAGAGAATTCCTCGGTATCGTCGACGATATACTGGCCACTTTCAAAGCCACCAGCGGCATGATCGACGATGAATACGAGATCTCCAATGTCAGGCTCATCGGCAAGCTCCGAACCTTCATCAAAGAGCTGAACAGCACCGGGCTCAAGGTCATCGAACAGCAAACGAGAGATCGCGAGCGTTACCAGCAAAAACAGGTACAGAGCCGCTCTCGCGTAAAGATGGTCCTGGGCAGCGCTGCCGTGGCTAACGTCATACTGGCGGTGACCCTCGCCATAATATTCAGCCTCACTTTCGCCAAACGCTTTAAAGTCCTCATGGACAACACCATGAACATCGCCATCGGCAAGCCCCTGGGAGACCCCCTCACCGGCACCGACGAGCTGGCTCTGCTCGATACGGTCATCCACAATCTCAGCACCGAGCTGGAGATCACCCGGGAAAAAGAGAGGGCGATGATTGATAACACAGCCGTGATCATCTGCTCTCTCAACGAATCCTACCGCATCACCGAGCTCAACCCGGCAGTGGAGATCGCCACTGGATACGATATCGCCGAGCTACTCGGCTCCAATATGGTCTCGATGATCCATGAAGACGACCGGGACCGCGTCTTCGATCGCCTGGAGAATTGCAAGAACTCCGCCTCCGAGATCGAGTTCGAGGCTCGCCTGCGCAAGAAAGACGGGCGCTTTCTCTCCACCGAGTGGAACGCCAACTGGGCTGCAGGCAGCAAGAGCATCTTCTGTGTCATCCACGACATAACCCAGCGGAAAGAAGCCGAGCGCCTCAAGCAAGAGGTTATCGCCATGGTCAGCCACGACTTGCGGGCGCCTCTCACCTCTCTGGGGGTGATACTGGATATGATGATGGAAGGCATCGTCGGGGAGCTCAACGAGCGCGGCAACCGCCTGGTGCGCCTGGCCAAGCAATCGGTCTCATCGCTGATTACAATGATCAACGACCTTCTCGATGTCGAGCGCTACGAATCAGGAGGCCTGCTCCTCAACTACGAGCGCACCACCACCGAAGAGGTACTCGAGAACGCCATAGGCATGATCAAACCCGAAGCAGACAAAAAACAAATCAGTATCGAAAAGGGCTTCGAGAACCAGGCGATCAGGCTCGACGCCGAGCGGATCAACCGCGTTCTAGTGAATCTTCTGAGCAATGCCGTGAAATTCTCCCCGGAGAAGAGCTCTGTGATGGTGCTCTGCAAACATCTGGAGGTCAGGCGGGATGAGTTCGTGTTCGAGTTCAAAGTGATCGACGAAGGTCCAGGAATTCCTGCAGAAAAACTCAAACTCGTCTTCGAGAAGTTCAAGCAGGTCGGAAGCGGCAGCGAAGGCGAGAAAAAGGGCAGCGGTCTCGGTCTGGCTATTTGCAAAGCCATCGTTGAAGCCCACGGGGGCGAGATCGGAGTCGAGAGCCAGGAAGGCTCCGGCAGTACTTTCTGGTTCCGGATTCCCCCGGATCAAGCGAATGTCCCGGAGAATTAAATCGGAACCCGTGAAAGCTTCGTGAAAGCTGAAACGTAAACAGAGCCGTCCCGGGATCGCCTGACAATCCCCGGCAAACATCAGCCCGGGAGCTCCCCCGACAATTCATCTTGGCGCCTCCTTCTTGGCAACACTACCAGAAATGGGCAAATTCTCCACAGGCTCGGTAGATCAGGCATTGTTAAGGACTGTTCCGGTCCCCACCGGGTTAATGTCGTCCTTAACCGCCCCTTAACCGGTCCATCCGGAGAATATACCTCAGGTATTCTCAATCTACTTTCCAGGACGCAATCATGGAAATCATCGAATGTCTAGTAGTTGCAGGTTTTTCAGCCGTTCTCGCCCAGTGGCTCAACGATAAATACGAGCTGGGCGGCTACTTCTCTGACGAAAGCCTCAGCTAAGACGAACCAGATCGAACCAAGTAAACCAACTTTTTCCCGCCTCCCCGAGTGGCTAAAATAGATATCGGGATTAGTCCGAGGCGATAGATGGGAAACTGGGACAACGACCGCGAAACGCACCAGGACCAGGACGTCCTGGTAGAGACCAAGAAAAAGGTGAAGAAGCCCCCGATGTACAGGGTGATTCTTCACAATGACGACTACACCACCATGGAGTTTGTCGTCCATATTCTCCAGACCATCTTTCATAAAGGGCTTCTGGAAGCCCAGCGGATCATGTATTCGGTCCACCTCAAAGGCATCGGGGTGGCCGGCGTATATACCTTCGAGATCGCCGAAGCGAAGGTCACCCGTGTCATAGACGAAGCCCGGGCTCAGGGCTTTCCTCTCATGTGCACCATGGAGGAAGATTGACACCAGAGGTGGTACATTGTGGTTAGGAACACACTTAGTATCGTGATCACGCCTCATGCTTACACCTGAGCTACAAAAGACCATAAACCGTGCGGCGGAGGAAGCAATCAATCGCCGGCACGAATATCTCACCCTGGAGCACCTGCTCTACAGTCTCCTGGACGAGCAGACCGGCGCCGACGTGATCAAGAATTGCGGCGGCAACCTGAAAGAGCTGCGCAAAGAGCTCGAGCAGTTTCTCGAAGAGTCTATCGAGCGTGTTCCACTCCCCGAGGAGCGCCAGCGTGGCGTGATCATGCCGGACGGTACCGCAGCCCTGGTGGACGACGATGAAGACGATTACACCCTTTCCCAGACCGCAGCCTATGAGCGAGTCCTGCGCCGGGCCATCATGCAAGCCCATGCCTCGGGTCAGACCTCTATCGAGAGCGGCAATATCATCGCAGCCATGTTCGAGGAGCGGCGCTCCTACGCTACTTATCTGCTCGAGAAGCAGGGCATCTCGCGCCTGGATGTGCTCACCTATATCTCGCACGGAATCTCCAAGAGCGAGGCGGAAGGCTATGAGGACCGGGGATATGAGTCCGGCGGCGGTGACGAAGACGACGAGGAAGGCGGCTCCGAGGATCCCCTGGAAGCCTACACCGTCAACCTCATCGAAAAGGCTGCGGCCGCCAAGATAGACCCTCTCATCGGCCGCGAGCAGGAAGTGAAGCGGACAATCCAGATCCTCGCCCGCCGGCGCAAGAACAATCCGATTTATGTAGGCGATCCCGGCGTCGGCAAGACCGCCATAGCCGAGGGACTGGCCCTCAAAATCCAGCGCGGAGAGGTGCCTGATGCCCTGAAAGGTGCTGAGGTCTACGCTCTCGATATGGGAGCCGTGGTTGCCGGCGCCAAGTACCGGGGTCAATTCGAGCAGCGCCTCAAAGCAGTGATCAAAGCCCTCACCGCCAAACCCGGAGTGATTCTCTTTATCGACGAGATCCATACCATCGTCGGAGCAGGAGCTTCCACCAGCACCAGCGGGCAGATGGACGCCGGCAATATACTCAAGCCGGCCCTTGCTTCCGGTGAGTTGCGCTGTATCGGCTCCACCACCTATCCCGAGTACAAAGCCGCCTTCGACAAAGACCGGGCTCTGGCCCGGCGGTTCCAGAAGATCGACATCATCGAGCCCAGTATCGAGGACACCATCAAGATCCTCAAAGGCTTGAAGACCTATTACGAAGAGCACCATGGAGTGACTTATCCCGACGAGACCCTGGTGGCGGCAGCCGAGCTGGCAGCCAAGCATATAAACGACAAATTCCTTCCGGACAAAGCCATCGACGTCATCGACGAGGTGGGCGCCGCCATCAAGCTCCAGAGCACCGAAGAAAGACCCTCCCGGGAAGCGACGGTGGAGGACATCGAAAATGTCGTGGCGAGCATGGCCCGCATCCCTCCGAAGTCGGTCTCGGCATCGGACAAGAGCAAGCTCAAGAATCTCGATGTCGAGCTGAAAGCAGTGCTCTACGGTCAGGACCATGCTGTGGAGCAGGTCGTGAAAGCCATCAAGCTTTCCCGCTCTGGTCTCGGCACTCCCACCAAGCCGATCGGCTCATTCCTCTTCTCCGGTCCCACCGGGGTGGGCAAGACCGAGCTGGCCAAGCAGCTTGCCGCTGTTCTCGGGGTCAATTTCCTGCGTTTCGACATGAGCGAATATATGGAAAAACACACCGTGTCGAGGCTGATCGGAGCCCCGCCGGGCTATGTCGGTTTCGACCAGGGTGGTCTTCTCACCGACGCCATCAACAAGACTCCGCACTGCGTGCTGGTTCTCGACGAGATCGAGAAAGCCCACCCGGATCTCTTCAATATTCTTCTCCAGGTCATGGACCATGCCACCCTCACCGACAACAACGGCAAGAAAGCCGACTTCCGCAATGTCATCTTGATCATGACCACCAATGCCGGTGCCCAGGAGATGTCCGCCGAGGACATAGGCTTCGCCATGAAATTCGACGAGAACAAAGTAGCAGAGAAGAACATGACTCCCGGAGCAAGCAAAGGCAAAGCCGCCATTGAACGCACTTTCTCGCCGGAGTTTCGCAACCGCCTGGACGCCTGGGTGGCGTTCAACCATCTTTCGACCGACAATATAAACAGTGTCGTGGACAAGTTTCTCAAAGAGCTCAGCGCTCAGCTCGTCGAAAAAGAAGTGGAGCTCGAGGTCGACGATGCCGCTCGCAAATGGCTTGCGACCCGGGGCTACGACAAGAAGTTCGGGGCAAGGCCCATGGCCAGGCTCATTCAGAAAGAGCTCAAAGAAGCGCTTTCGGAAGAGATCCTCTTCGGAGAGCTCGAGCATGGCGGCAAGGCATCGGTCACCGTCAAGGACGAATCCCTTGATATCAAATGCAGTGCCAAGAAAGACTAGGTTCTAGCGGCGCGTATTGCCCAGATCGAGCGCATCCATGAAATCGCCCATATTGAACGGCACTGCCACACCGACATCAGCCTGGGTCGTCACTTCCTTGTAGCCGGCAGGGACTTGAAATATAGCCGGATCGTAGGGAATACGCTCGACTTTGTTGAGCCGGATCTTGGCTTGCTTTTTCACTATGGTCCGGCTTGCCAGATAGACGCCGCCCGGTCTGGGAGGCATATTGGCTATCCGGTTGAGGGTCACCTGACCGGCCTCGCTCAGCCCGGTATCCGCGGTGACCACGCAGTAAGAATGATCGATCAACCTGGGAGAAGGTCCCTTCCGTAAAGACATCGTATAGCGAATGCCGTTGAGACCCTGCATGCGCACGTGCTTGGGATAACGCAAAGTAGTGGCGGCCATACTGTTATTGCTCTCCAGCATCACCAGGACACCCTGGTTGAGCCAGAGATCGTGCGGTATCCGATTGACCACTTTCTTTCCGGTGCTGAAATATTCCATGTCCCACTTCGGCGCCCGGGACACGAAGGCGACCTGCATCCGCTTGCTCTCGAGACGAAACGCATCGGGCACCAGACAAACTTCCACCAGGCCGAGCTGGCTGTAAGTCTGAGTCAATTTGATTATCTCTTTCGGTGGAGCAGGGGTTCGCGCCTTGCCTGCAAGAGCCGGCTCGGCAGAGCTGAAAGCGAAGACGAGCAGAATGAACGCCAGAGACCGAAACGCGAAGGACAGAAATGCGGAACACAAAAATGCAAGCGACACAGCTGAGACGCGGCCGGCTCTCATAAGAGCTTCAGTAAGCCCAGCGAAGCAGGGCCGCACCGGCGCTGAAGCCGGCGCCCACCGAAGCCATCAGGATCAGATCGCCTTTCTTGAGCTGTTTGCGGTCAAGGGCGGACTTGAGGGCAAGGGGAAGCGTTCCGGCAGTGGTATTGCCATATTCGTCTATATTGATGACCACGCGCTCCATGGGCATCTTGAGACGCTCCACCGCTGCCGATATGATGCGAAGGTTGGCCTGGTGCGGAATGAAGAGATCGATATCGTCCCCGGTAAGACCGTTGCGCTCGAGAAGCCGCACGCAGAGCTCGGGCATTTTGCGGGTGGCATACTTGAAGACTATTTTGCCGTCCTGGTGTACGTAATGCTGGCGATTCGCCACTGTCTCGGCAGAAGCCGGGTGCTTGCTGCCCCCGGCAGGCAGGCAGAGATAGTCGCCCCCGGAGCCGTCCACCTCGTGGAGAAAGTCGATCAGCCCGACATCCTCCCCGGACTCGACCGGCTGCAAGAGCGCTGCACCGCCGCCGTCGCCGAAGATGATGCAAGTCTGGCGATCTTGATAATCGATAATGGAAGACATCACATCCAGACCGCAGACCAGGACGTTCTTGTGCGCTCCGGTGCCGATGAATTGCGAGCCTACCGCCATGCCGTAGAGAAAGCCGGAGCAGGCGATGGACATATCGAAGCCCCAGGCTTTCTTTGCCCCGATCCGGTCCTGAACGAGACAGGCTGTGGCAGGGAGCTGCATGTCAGGGGTAATTGTGGCGACGATAATCAGATCGATCTCTTCCGCCGGCAGACCGGTCTCCCGGAGGATCTCCATGGCGGCCTCGGTAGCGAGATCGGAGCAGGCTACGCCTTTGTCGACGATATGCCGCCGGTGGATGCCTGTGCGCTCCACGATCCAATCATCGGAGGTCTCGACCAGGCGCTCAAGATCTTTGTTGGTCAACAATCCTGGCGGTACGCCGGCGCCCACCGCTGTAATTTTCGCTCTGGCCACGAATCAACTCCTGACTACCCAGGTTCTTAGGGCAAAGACTAACAGAAAATAGACTTCCGGGACCTTACATGAGCCCCTAATCTTTACCAGTAGAAAAGATAATAGAATGACCTTCCAGATGAGCGGAAAAACCAAGAAAATCGCCATATTGGGAGCCACCGGCACCACGGGCAGACAGATAGCCAGCCGCCTGAGCGAAGACGGCGCCGACATCCTTCTCTGCGGCCGGGACCGGACGAGGCTCGAGGATCTGGCAGCTTCCCTTCCCAGAAGCGCCGATACTTTTCCCGTGGACGCCAGAGAGCCAGAGGACCTGGACGAGCTGGCCGGAGATGTCGCAGTCCTGGTCAATTGCGCTGGACCCTTCAGCCTTCTTGGCAGGCCTGTCGTGGAAGCGGCCGTCAAGAACCGGATACATTATCTGGATATCACCGGGGAGCAGGCTTTCATCAGACAAGTAGTGGAGACAAGGGTGGAGCCGGAGTCCGGGACCATTCTCGTGCCGGCCTGTGCCTTCGAGTACGCCCTGGCCGATGCCGCCTCCATGCTCGTCGAGAAACAACTGGGGGGTCTCGACATCATTGAAGTCGTTTATAAATTCGACTCGATCCACACCAGCATCGGTACCAGGAAAAGCGTCATCTGCGCCCTCGGGGCACCGGCACTGCAACTGGTAGAGAAAAGACTCACCCCGATCACCGGCGGCAGAGTGGAGCCCTGGGAGAACCTGAGCCGTTTTCCTTTTCCCGGCGGCGAGGTGTTCTTGATACCGCTTCACAGCGAGGTGCGCACCATAGGCACCTATCTCACCGGCAAACAACCATCCTGGTGCATCGCTCTGGTATCACGCCTGGCGCCGGCCGTCGCT
Organism: Cyanobacteria bacterium HKST-UBA02; assembly: GCA_020431945.1. Next base: position 10,748 of record JAGQHH010000305.1, read on the forward strand.
TCAATGCTGAGAGAGTCTCTGTTCAAGCTGATTGAGAGCAAGAGTCAAAACCCGAGCCGGACATCTCAGGAACAAACGGGTTTCGCCATCGACATCACCGGACACCGGCAAGAGCGCACCGCCCGGATGCGAATCGAAGGGATCAATCCTTACGGGCTCACCGCCGCCATCGCCGCCCGCACTGCAATGATGCTCGCTGGAGAAGCTAGCACCGGCAGCGGTGGCGCAACCGGAGATAGAGCAGGAGCCCTGAGCCCGGCTATGATTGGTGGACCGGAGGCGATCAAAGCAGTCACTGAGCAGATGGGAACTACCTGGACAATGATTCAGGACAAAAACAATGGATAAGACTTATGGATAAGCTCGTCGCCGCCAACAAGAGGCTCTGGGACGAGCTGGCCGCCGTCCATGCCGAATCGAAGTTCTACGATGTCCAGTCATTTCTTGCAGGCAAGAGCTCGCTTAAAAAAATCGAGCTCGAGGAGATTGGCGACATAGCAGGCAAAAGCCTGCTCCATATGCAGTGTCACTTCGGCATGGACTCCCTGAGTCTCGCCAGGCTGGGCGCCAGTGTCACCGGTCTGGATTTCTCGGGAAAAGCAATCGAGCTGGCCCGCTCTCTCAACACACAACTGGGACTGTCGGCACGATTTGTCGAGAGTGACGTCGCCGGAGCCCGAGATGTCCTCGACGAGCAATTCGACATTGTCTTCACCAGTTACGGTGTGCTCGTCTGGCTGCCGGATTTGAAAGCCTGGGCAAAAGCCATCGCCGATTGCCTTAAACCCGGCGGCATGTTTTTGCTGGTCGATGAGCATCCCTTCACCTATATGCTCGAGCAGGAAGGAGACCGGCTGGAGATCAAGTATTCCTATTTCGAAAGAGAGCCGATTGAATTGCCGGTCAATGGGTCCTACGCCGATCCGGACGCCAGGATTGAGCAGCCGGTCACCTATGAATGGGTCCACACCATAAGCGAGGTGGTCACCAGCCTGGTCCAAGCCGGCCTTACCATCGAGAGCCTCCGGGAATTCCCTTTCTGCATGTATCGCAAGTTCGAGTCCCTGGTGGAAAACGAAGACGGCTATTTCGAATCCCCGGATCATCCCGGTCTGCCGCTTCTCTACAGCCTGCGCGCCCGACTTCGAATCTAGATATAATTAGTGTACTTGTAGCTGGCACCTGGCCAGATTTACCATGACTGCGGATAGTTACGAAGCTGTGGAAGCTGTTCTTTCGTCCCGCCTGCCAAAACGCTGCGCCATCGGATTCGAGGAAGATGTTAGACACCTCGTACTGCACGATTCGACCTGGGATTCCGTCGAGATTCATACGAACCGAGACTCATCCCGGATTCTTGAGGTCAAGCTCTGCGTCAGTAGTGCCGTAGAGGACCTCAGAAAAATATCCGGAGCCCTGATAGTGATATGGAATAATTTGCGCTACCAGGCTTTCGGCGCTGAATCGACCACGTGGTATCAGGATTCGCTACACTTCAGATTCATTACGGTTCCATCGGACGAAAAATATTGCGTCGTCGGGCGCATCTTCATAGGTGGCTATCAATATTCCGACCTCATCCGAATAGCTGAGAATAAATCGAAAAGGAGATATCCCACCTCACCCATCAAGATCGATTTCACAGGCCTCGAGCTCGAGCCAAATAGGTTCGATAGAGATGAGCGAGATTGGCAGTTCGACGAAAGTCTCATTAACAGTATTCTTGATGAATGCCAAGCCCTCAAACAGATTGCCGGCAGCTCGATGCAAGATTTCGGTCGGAACCGACAAGGTCAAGACTCAGTTGTGCTTCGACTGCAAAAGCTGCTATACCTGCGGCGAGACCTTAGTCTGACCGTAGAGAACGAGATCGAGGGATTTAGAGGCGCCGTGTGTAACCTGTCAAAGTCCCTCCATTTCGGGCACCGGCCCTGGGACCTTGAAGCTGCCGAGATCTGGAGTCTTTTGCATCAAGACGTCCAGACTATATCCAGTGGTCTTTCTATTTACCTGAAGAAAAATCGGTCTAGCCGGTCCCTTTCCTGAGGGAATTAGCCTTTTTCAGTCGAAGTCTGTTTCACCAGATAGAGTTTCTCGTGTTTCTCTATCTGTTTCTCGCCAGATAGAGTTTCTCGTGTTTCTCTATCTGTTTCTCGCTAGATAGAGTTTCTCGTGTTTCTCTATCTGTTTCTCACCAGATAGAGTTTCTCGTGTTTTTCTATCTGTTTCTCGCCAGATAGAGTTTCTCGTGTTTCTCTATCTGTTTCTCTCTAGATAGAGTTTCTCGTGTTTCTCTATCTGTTTCTGGCCAGATAGAGTTTCTCGTGTTTTTCTCCGAAAACTTCCAGGATTGAACCAAATCCGCGCCTCATTCGTAGTAACTCTCATGGACCTACCACGAGGACAACGCCATGTCTGCCAAGACCATAATCCGAGCATTCATTTCAACGCTCGAAAAAGACACGATCTTCACCACAAGAGATCTTCTCAGTTTTGGTACCAGAGGAGCAGTGGATAACGCTGTCTCCGACCTGGTGAAGCGCGAGGAGATTGTCCGCATCATGCCTGGAGTCTTCTCTCTTCCCGGCAGTCAACGAAAGGTCTCGCTAAAGGAGCTGGCGATCATCAAGGCCGAATCGTTTGGACGCGAGATTAGCGAACATACTTTCGACCCCCCATCGGGGATTCCGGACAATGAGGTCTGGTTTGCCACCACTGGAAGCAATAGCTCTTTCAAATTCGGATCGATGACCATCAAGTTCAAGCCCACCAAACGTCGCGGGATGACACGAGGTGACTCTCGCTTGGGGAAAGTAGCCAGTGATACTGTCGACAGTCCCTAATAGCCAAATCCAGATTGACAATCGCACTCGACAAGGATATCATTGTCTTATGATACCAGCCTTTGACAAGAATGGCTACTTGCCACCAGGTAAGCCTTGCAAGGTTTCGTGGGTGGACTTCCAAGTCCGTTATGGAACAAATCGGTAACTTCCTCGCGTTCTTTCAGGGGGACCGTGATGGCATCAAGAAGGGAATTATCTCCATCGACATGGAAAGCTTGCCATGATTAAGAACGAACGACAGTACAAGCGAACGAAGACACTGGCCGTCGAAGCTGAAGTGGCGCTTTCGCAGCTTGATTCCAGTTCTGAGTTCAAATCACTGAACCCTTTGGCGCAGAAAGCTCATGTTTCTGGTTTGAAGAGGAAGTTGGAGCAGCTATCTACAGAGCTAGAGGACTATGAATCCTTAAAAAGCGGTAGCTTTGATTTCGCAAAGCTTCCAGAAATCGAGGAAATTCCAAGGTGGTTGATTCAAGCCAGAATCGCTCGCGGTTTGGCCCAGGTCGACTTAGCCAGGTTGCTCAATTTGAAGAAGCAACAAATTCAAAACTATGAAGCCACCGACTACGCCTCAGCAAGTCTCTCGCGAATCCGAGAGATTGCGCAAGCACTCTCAAAGATCGACACAAACGGCAAATCTCGAGAGATTCAGCTACCGGATTAGGAAACAGACTCGGTTCTTCGAGCAGGTTGTCGAGCATGCCGGCCTCAGTGAAAAAATCGCAAGAGCTTGCGCTCGCGGTCCACGGTAAAGCGCCAGCCGGACATGAAGTTCTGCCCGATGGCACAGCCGGCGTTACCGCCTATGTTGACAGGGAAATCGTGTTTTCGTATCGGACCGAGGCTCAGATCGAGATAGACCTGCCGGAATGTTATGAAACCGCCCACGCCACCACCGCTAAGATAGGGCGCATCTCGCGGAATCTCGATGCCCAGAGCCTGCGCATCGGGATAGGAAATAATTGTCGAGGAAGCGCCGGTGTCGATGAGCACATGGCTGCATGAAGCCTTGCCGACTTTTAGAGTGACATACTCACGATCGTTTTCCACCTCGCAAGGCACATCATAGAGGGAATTCAGTGCTTCTTTGGTAGGTGTTTTCATAGCTGTCTTCTTGGTGAGCAACATTCGCCCACCGGAGGAGTCGATAGAGTAATGATAGTCTCGCAGGAACTCCTGACCGAGAAGCGGACGCATATCGAATTGCTCGGCGACTCGCACCGGAATCTCCCGGGTCATACCGCCAAGTGTCGCTTTCACCGTCATCGACCAGGTAGGAACAGGGCGGCCGGCCCAGCCGGTAGCATAATCATCAGGCTTCCCTTTCGGAATCGGCAGCCCGGCTTCTCTCAAATGATTGAAGCCGAAGTAGCCGCTGGCGCCGGTATCGAACATGCACTGGATGGGCTTGCCATTAATTTTGGCATCCACCAGCATATGTCCCTGGGGTCCGGGTCTGAAGCGAATCTCGGTTTGATCGGGAAGAGCGGCGAATTCTTCCTGATAGTCCCTTATCGATTCCTGTTTGCCCTTTTCAACAGTCTCTTTCCTCTTGGTTATGAGCATCGAGTCGCCTTCGTACTCTCGCTTCAGGTCTTCGAAAAAAGCCTGGCCGAGCGCCGCGCTCTCACTACGCTCTGTGTAGACCGTCACCGGCACATGCCTGGTGATCTCGCTCACTTTGATGACGAGACTGCTCTTCCAGGATGGATTCTCCTTTCCTGTAGCCTCGTCTTTGTTCTTGTCGTCAGGAGGACCTGAAGGCGCCTTGATTCTGAGTTTTTTCAGATCTTCCAGGGATAGGAGGGTCTCCCATTTACTGGTGTACTTGAAATTGATCTGCTGTCCATTGATGACGCCGGTGACGAGATACTTCCCGCTAGACACACCTCGCAAGGGAATCTTCGACTTCTTGGGAATAGCAGCATATTCCTGCTTGTATTCGGTATCCGAGATAACCAGACGCTTATCTTTGTAGCGACCCTGAATCTTGTCCCCTTCTCCTGAGCTTTCCGCCGTGGTTTCGGCTTTCGGCTCACCGCCCTTGCTGCCGCCCCAGTGACCGAGAGCTTTCTCGCTATGGCCGGCTTCGGCGGTACCCGGGAAATTCTTGACGATATACTCGAAGAGCTGCCGGGCCCGGGCTGTGCTTCCCGAGTTGAAATGACTGAGTGCCAGATAATAGGTGGTCCGGGCGTCGGGCTTGCGACCGGCGAGCGATTTCTCGAAAAGGGCTGCAGCCTCTTTGTACTGCTTTCCCTGGTAAGCTTGCATCGCCTGCTTGAGATCCTCGGGAGAAGCCCATGAGGGTCCGGCAATCAGGTATATTGCCAGGCTCAAAACTGCAGCTGCTCGAATTTTGTTCATAACAGGTCCTCGGCAGAAATCTAGTCTACAATGCATTCTAATACCACCCCCGACCGGGGGAATCGGCTCGAAAGACAATCCGCCCGCGGGAGAGCAACATGAAGCACACGGTAACTCTTATTACTCTGCTCCTTCTGAGCTGGAACTCGATTCCGACTTCGCAAGCCCAGCAGCCGGCACCGACGACAAAGCCGGTGAAGGTCGAGCCCGTCAAGATAAACAATATCAGGATGCCCGGGGTCAAGATGTCGGACAAGATTCCGACCAATTTCCCGATTCCGACTTATCCGCGTAACGTGACCAGCACAGCCTTCATGCACTCTACGCAAGGCTCGTCATCGGCGACCGCGACTATATGCACCACAGACCCTCCGGCCGGCGTTTTCGACTGGTACCAGGCGGCGTGCAAGAGCCGGGGCTGGAATGTCATGGTTCCGTCCAGCAAAGCCAAGGCTGAGCAATCAGTCTATATTCTGAACGCCACCAAAGCAAAACACCAGGTCTACTTGACCTGCCAGAAGAATCCATCAGGCAACGGTGCCATGGTCTCAATCACCTGGTCCTATAATATGGGAGTACAGATGCCGTAGGTGTGGTTTTCGGTCCAGCGCTTGACGGTCACCTCGCCCAGATTGCCACTGTATCCGGTACCAGGGCGCCACTTCAGATCTTTGTAGTAAAGCTGCCAGCCGTGAGAGACCGGAAAGGGAACCGGTTCGCAAAAAGGAATAGGAGTAGGATTCACGAAGAACAGGGGATTTCCCGGGAAAGGTCCTGCGCTGAAGGTCTTATCTGTTCCATCCGGATCCTTATTGATCATTGTAGCTATCCAGGGCGCTGCAGCGGCTACAGCAGCACTGGGATAAACTTTGACTGTCTCGCCGTCTGGGCTGACCAGATAGAAATCCTTGACCCCGGCAGCCAGAGACAAGGTCGTGCTCGGGTCGGAAAGAGCAGCGTGAAGATCGGAGGATGAGAGCTTCTTGCCGACCTTGCTGATCATCTGATTGATCCGGGCAGTCATATCGTTGACGATTTGGGAGTCATTGCCACCGGGCATCTGGAACATGACTGCGTCGAGACTGCGCCCAACGACTTCCAGACCCATAGTGGCATAACCAGTAACATTAGAGCAATTCAGACCGCCGGGAGAGGCGCTGCTCGTTTGAAACTCCGGGACGAAGCCGTAGTTTTGATCGGCAGCGTTTTGAGTCGGGAATGGTATTACCCCTGTCGGATAGAAAATCCATTTGGCTTTCATTGTATCGATATGGATGTGCATATAGGTATGCGGCATGCACATTCGAAAAGTCTCTCGGGGATTGGTTAGCACCCATCCTTTGGCGTGCTGGCCCACGGAGCCGGTCTGCATACCCTCGCTGTCGCAGGAGAAGGCATTGGGAACGGCAGTATTCCAGGGTGGATTGCTCTTGTCCTCGATGAACTTGTATCGAGATACCATGTGCGGCTTCTCGTCGAACAGGTATGGAACCTGCCAGAAAGTCTGCCCCTGTTTTTGAAGTGCAGTATAGCCCTTCAAGAAGGTCAGCCCGTTGGAACCGGACGGTGCCGGGGTGCGGGTCGTGGGAGTGACATAGTTTCCGGCTAGACTGGACCCGGGCGGGAGGCTTATCCCTGCTGAACCGCCGGGCAGGGTGACATTGCTCTCCTTGGTGCGCTCCATGAAGGAAGTTTCCCAGCCTGCGCCGGGCTTGACTTTGACACCAGCACCGATACCAAGCATTCGGACGGAATTCTGCTCGGCGATCTCAGAGAAGAATCCGTAGAGGTTGGATGGATCGCTGAGCTTTGAGGCGAGATTGTCGCTGAGAGACTTGGCTTCCGAATTGGCGCTCTGGGCACTGCTATTGCTGCTTCCCCCCTGACCCTCGCTCTGCATACTCTCGGCATTGAGGGCGATGAGCAGTGCCTCGGCCCAGACACGGTTGATGCGCCTGAGATTGACCTTGCCGTCGTTACTGGTGTGGTCCTTGTCGTTGGTGACGTCAAAGAAGCAACCTAGCGGGTTGGTCATGACAAATACATCATCGAGAGCCCGCTTGCCTGTATTGAGAGCGCCAGAGTCGCAGGCGTTTTTGGTCTCGTTCTGACCGCCCATATACATGAGAAATGCAAGATAGCCCAGACCGAGAATCACGAGAGCAAAAGCCAGGACCGCCGTCAGGGTAATGGCCGAGCCGCGCTGTTTTCGTGAGTTACCGGAGTAGAATCGCATTTCCCGCTTACCTTCTCTAAATCTATAGCTGGTCGTTCTTGACGCCGACGATGGGCTCGACGGCGCGAGCCGTGAACTTGATGTCATCATATCCGGGGACCGGAATCGGGACATTCACGACTATAGTAGTCTCGCAAGTGACACTGGTTTTGGAGCCGGGATAATCGAACTTCGTAAGGTCGAGAGACTTGATTATGCTCGAGCTCTTGAAGTTCTCCAGGGACTTATTGGCAGCCTGGAAAGCGGCACCGCCATCTTCCTGGTTGGCTGCAGCTCTCGCCGCATTCTTGACAGCGGTATCATTCATGGTGCTGGCCAGAATCAACACGGTTACATCGAGAAGGAAAAAAGCAATCGGTATAAGAATGAAGGCAGCTGTGACTGCCTCCACGAGACCTCGGCCGCTCTCTCGCCGCCTTACTCCTCTCTTCCTACTGATTTGCATAGTCCGGGTTCTCCATCGGCCGCTCCGAGGCAATCGTGAAAGTCACCGGACCGTTGAGCCCGGGCACGGCAACCACCGGCAGCGGTATGGGTAAAAACGGATTGCAGGTGACGGTAGTGGCGACCTGAATGATCTTGTCCCCGGAGGCA
>JAGQHH010000306.1 GCA_020431945.1 Cyanobacteria bacterium HKST-UBA02
TTCACAATCGACTCCTGTCTATTTGATCCTTCCAATTCTTAACACACATCAATCGGCTCGATGCGATGTAAAGAACAGAGAATAGGTCAAAAAACTGGGGGACAAAAAATCATGAGTGAGACACGAGTCAATATTTACACCGGCCAGGGCGCTCATGTGGGCTATTTCATCAATCCGGTGGTCAAACAATTCCCGGAAGGCGAATACGAGCTCCAGGGGGTCTTTTATGACAGCCAGGGCGAAAAAGTGGTCAAGATGGATATCAACCCGGAAATCCTTCCCTACGAGGCCGACCTGAAAGAAGTCCAGGGTGTCGCCCATGAGCGGATCGGGCGCGTCTACGTCCAGCGCGGCAGGCAGCCTGTCATGATGACAGGGGCCGCTCTGGCCTGAATCGAGACAGAAAGAGTCCAAAACTAAAAGCAGCCCCTGTCGGGGCTGCTTCTGGTAAGTTGACCTCCAGGACCGGCTCCTCATGCGGGGGGTTGCACGCGGTCAGGTTGGGGGGCCTGGCGAGGGGGGAATCACGTGCCGGGCGGCCCAGTGGAGTCTTCTTTCGCTCACTGATACAGGTATAACAGCTTCCAAACCCGGAAGTCCTATAGTCATTCCAATAACTCTTTATGGGGTTTCTTATGTTATCTTGGCAGTAGCAACCTTTATATGTAAGTAGCGCTGGAATCTAAGGAATCTAACAGACAAAGCCATGGATGCAGAATCGGAGATTGTTGACGACGCAGGCACCGAGGCGCCCGGCGAAAAGCACAGAGAGCGGCTGGTTCTGCTCATAGAGCCGTGCGAATCGGATCGCAAGAAATGTCAGCAGGTGATCGTCTCCCAGTCTCCCCTCTACGATGTAGACACAGCCCAGACCGGTGAAGAAGGAATCGCCCTTTTCGAGACAAAAGACTATGACGCCGTGGTCTTGAGTTACGACCTGCCCGACATGACCGGAGAGCAGGTAGCCAGGTCTCTCAATATGAAGAATCCCAATACTCCCATAGTCGTAATCACCTCCACCGACAGCCCGGATCTGGCGATCAGGATGCTCACCTCGGGAGCCATGGACTACCTCCCCAAGATAGGCAACTACGAGAAATTCCTCCCAAGGACCATCACCACCAATCTACAGCGCTCGCTCTTGCTGGAGAATCTCAGGGAAATGTACCGGCGAGTGGAACAGGCGTCTCTCGATGAAGCCCTGCTCAACCGTTTGATTGTCAACATCCACGGCTCCCTGGAGGTGGCCGATACTCTCGAGCGAGCGACCCAGAGCCTCCTGAGCGAATTCAATGTCTCCCGGGTCGTGGTCTGCCTGGCGGACGACGAAGGGAAGAATATGCGCATTGCCCGGCAGCGCACCAGACCCGATATCAAACCGATTTCGGACAAGAGCATCCTCTTCGAGAAGTATCACGATCTCCTCCTCGACATAGGAGAGCGCCGTCCTCTGGTAGTGATGCAGGACGATACTTTTGCTTTTGCCCAGGATGTCCGGGTCGAGATGCACTCATACAATATTCTCTCGATGATCATGGTGCCCCTGGTTTATAGCGGCAAGCTCACCGGACTGTTGCACATGGACCAGGTCGAGTTCAGCCGTCTGTGGTCCGTTTCGGAGATCAACCTGCTCAGCCGCATCGCCCACCAGCTGGCCATCGCCCTGAGCCAGGCCAAGCTCTACCAGATCGTCCAGGTGCAGAGCACCAGTATCACCAAGCTCACCGAGCTGTGCAGCCAGCTCAATGACGTCGTCAACTCCACCAAAGAGCTCACCCAGAGAACCGAGAGCCGGGAGCGGGTGAGAGTCAAGCTCAGCGGTCGCGAGCTCGAGGTCCTGAAAAAGGTCGCCCAGGGTCTATCGAACAAAGAGATAGCGCAGGAGCTCCACATAACCGAAGGAACAACCGAGGTGCACGTCTCGAGACTGCGCAAAAAACTCGGGGTGACGAGCCGTGCCGCCCTGGTGCGCTACGCCTACGAAAATCATCTGTCTTGACTCCAGATATAGTGCCCCTACCGGGGTCCGCTTCCCAGTTTCTTGTACATCAAGAGCCAGGATGAATGCTTGAGGTCGCTGATCCTGTCGGCGATGGTCGGAGTCACCCGGCCGGGTCGCACCACCGGTGCTACCGTGCTGACAGGTGGGCGCGGCGGAATCTGAGAGCGCTGCTGGTATTGATACCAGACATCGCCGTCTTTAAGATTGAGAGCTGCCGCCAGAAGCGATCGGTAATCGGGATCACCGGGGTAGACTTTCACAAGATCCCGGAGCATGGCGATAGAGTTCGCCAGACTGCCGAACTCGAGCTCCTTCACGAGTTTTTTGAGGGCGGTCTCCTCGGCGCTGTCCCTGGCTAGGTCGCGCTTGAACTCGGCACCGGGTTTGATATCATCACCGGCGATGTTGACAGGCGCTTTCTGCGGGGATCTCGCTTCCGGGGAATTCCGGCGGGCTTTCCCAGGGGGACCGGCCTCCCAGTACGCAGGCGCCTCGAAATATTCTTGCTCTGGTTCTTCCGGCTGCTCGGGCTCTGGCTGTTCGGCCTCGAGAACCGGTGCCGGAGCCTGAACCTGACTCTGGGTCTCAGGCATGGTCTGGGCGGACGGCTCCGGGCTCGCCGGCTCGGGCTGAGGCTCGGGCGCCGGCTCGGTTTCAGCCGGTGCAGGCGGAGTATCCTCAACCTGGCCCCCTCCGGTGGTGGACCAGTGTCGCCCGGCATGACGGCGTCTGGCCCGCTCGTCGTCCTTGTCGTCGTCGTCATCATCGTCGTCTTCGTCTGACCGGTCGGTGATGCCGGCGCCATGGTCGACCCGGTACTCGCTCGCGGTGTCGGCAGCCTCTGCTGTCTGAAAAAGACTGCTCGAAATAGAGACGCCAGTCACCGTCAGTACGAAGACGGCGCCAATAGGTAAGAATTGTATCTTCGCCGCCAAATCTTCTGCCATCCTCTTTAAACTAAAGCTTACCACGTAAAATATAGGCCTAATAGTGGAAGACCAGGTAAATGAGAATGACGAACGAGAACCGGTGCGCAAGTACCCGGTGGGCTTTGTCGTCAAGTTCATAATTCTCTGGCTCCTCTCCCTGCCTGTTATCGCAGCCGTTGCTCTGGCAAGCGATATCAACTGGACCAAGCCCTATGTGGAGCAGGAGCTGGTCGACTTTCTCAAGCGCGATGTCAGCCTGGGCGACCTCACCTGGAGCTTCGGTCATAACGGCGTCAACATAGAGACATCGACGATCAGCATCAAGGACTTGAGCGGGCGTCCCTTTCTCGATTGCAAGCGAAGCCAGGTGGGCGTGTCAGTCCTGGCGCTGCTCCGGCGCAAACTGGTAATCAAGCACCTGGACTTCGGCAACCCCGAGGTCTGGCTGGTCAAAACCGGGCCGAACAAGTGGAATTTCGACGATCTCCTTGTCGAAGGTCCCGAAATCCAGCTGGTCCAGGTCAACGAGGGACTGGCTCATATCGTCGACGCTACCGGAGATCCGGACTGGAAGAACCCCTTCGATCTCGAGGCGGTGAAGCTCAACCTGACCTGGCCGAAGAAAGGCAAAAAGCTGCCTTTCTTCTTTGCCGCCCAGCGAACTCATAAAGACAAGAAAGACGAGAATTTCCGCTCCACTCTCACCGTCGAAGGGTTCGGTCAGGGCGAACTGGCTACCTGGGCGCAAAACCCCTACTCTTTCAAGGTATCGGCCAGACAAATCGATCCGAAAGAAGCCCTGACTCTGGTGACGCTCCTGAGAGAGGACGGAAAAGCTCAGGCGGAAAGCGATATCTTCCAGGTGGAAGGGCTCATCAATGCCGACCTGGAAGGCGAAGGCACTTTCGATAACGGGCTTGCCACCAAAATCGCGCTCAATATCGAGGGGCTCGGCCTCAGGGGCGGCAATCTCGGTCATATCGAAGCCGGCAAGACATCGGGCTCGGCCCATGTCAATGTGAGCGGCAAAACTGTCGCCTGGAAAGACTTCACAGTCAAGCTGCACGGCATCGAGCTCAAATCCACCGGCGAGCTCAAGGAATGGCAGGCAGAAAAAAGCGCCATCGTTGCCGAGGTCAAAGGCCACGTGCAGGACATCAAGGATCTCAAATTCATCATCGACCCGGTAAAGGAAGCCAATGGTCCGCTTGCAAACGGAATAGCCGGGCAGCTCATCGCCCAGGTCAATCCCTCCCGCCTGTCGGGCACTGCCAACCTCGAGATCAAGGTGAGCGGCACCACGGAGCACACCAGTATCGTCACCAATATAGACACCCAGAAGCTCCAGTTCAAAGACATAATCAAAGACGCCCGCAGCCAGATGCCTCTGCTCTACATCTTCGGAATCACGCCGGAATCGAAGATTCGCGGTGACATCCGCATCGCCAACCAGAATCACATAGAGCTGGTCAACGGAGAGCTCACCAGCTCCACAGCCAGGATCAAGGCGAAAGGGGACATGGACCTGGCCAACAGCAAAGGCAAAATCGAGATCAAAGCCGAGTCGATCTCGCTGAAGGAGACTGGAATCAACCTCAGGGTCAATCGAAAAGAGCTCCGCAAAACAGCCGATTATGCCGACACCTCCGAAAAGTACGATCTCAACCTCGACGGCACCGCCACCGCTGATGCCACCATAATGACCAACGGAGACAACTTCAAGCTCACCGGTCTGATCAATCTGAAAAACGCCTCTATGTATCTCGGCGCCAACGGTCTCAAGCTGTCCAGCGTCAACGGCAGGATCGATCTGGACGGCAACAATCGAGGCGGCACTCTGAAGATAAGCGGCATCAACGGCAATATGGGCGAAGGAAAATTCGAAGTGGAAGGGTCGGCGACATTTTCGGCTCGCCCCGATCTGAACATCACTCTGCATGCCACCAGCTTCGACCTCAGGCATCTGAGCGGACTCGTGGACCTCTTCCGAATCAAAGTCCCGGTGCTTGCCGAGCGTTATCTATACGGGAGCGTCAAAGACGTCCGCATGAAAGTGACCGGCACGCCCGTCGAGCCCAAGGTCTTTTTCAGCGCCGTTCCGGACAATCTGTATTACAAGCCCCCGGGCATGGACAAACCTCTGCGGGCCACATCCGGACTCATCGTCTTCGCTGAAGACCAGCTCGTCATGCGGGACGTCAACCTGATCACCGGGGACAATCAGATAACCGTCACCGTCTCCATCGAGAATGTCTCGAAAGAAGCCCGTATCGCGAGAGTGAAAGCGAAGACCGAGGGCGTGGAGCTGGCGGAGCTTCATTACTATCTTTCCTCGGCGCTCATGCCGCCGCCGATTCGCAAAGCCTACCAGCAGATTCTCGACACCTACAAGATTTCGGGACCATACGGGAAAGCCTACGGAGACATATTGTGCTTGATGCGACCCGACGGAGACGTGGTGCTCGATGGTATCATCGGCTTTTTCAAAGTCGGCGCCGGGGTGTTCGACCTGCCGGTCAGCGATCTGGCAGGCATGATCGCCATCTCGGGAGCAGACTTGATGCTCAAGGATCTGCACGGATCGATCAATAAAAGTAATTTCTCGGTAGATGGAATCATAAAAAACTACCGTAGCAAAGATCCGGGCTGGCAGACAGAGCTGAAGGCTCGCCTCACTCCCCGGGAATTCGAGCGGGTCCTGGCGGTGATCAAAGACAAGATCGACACCGGCGGTGTCACGATCAAGAGCAAAGGTCCACTGACGATTCGCGCCAAGCTGAACGGCAACAAGACAAAAAACGATTTGAAGTTCTCGCTGTCCTCGGACAAAGAGAATGGTCTGGTGATCAGTAGCCCCTTCGGGTCCATCAGGCAGCCTGCCAGCCTGCCTCTCACAATCGACGCCTCGATAAAGGCTCAGAAGCCCGAGGTGAAGATCGAGGATATGCAGCTCCTCATGGCGGACACGATGATGTCGCTGAAGGGTAAATTGCTTTTCGACAAAACCAGGAACAGGCTCCAGAAAATCGACCTCACCTTCGGAGTGCCTCAGGAGGCAGCCCTGAAGACCATAGTCGAGATGATCCGTCCGGAGCTGGCAAGCGGCATGAAAGGCACCATCCAGGGAAGCCTCACCGCCAGAGGCGATGCCACCAGACCCCTGCTCTCGGGAAAGATGCATCTCTACCGGGTGCATGCTCCTGCCCTGGCCATCGAAGGTCTCGACGGCATCATCGAGGGTCACGAGAATACCGACGATCCCAATGTATTGACCAGCGCCAGAGTGCATGTGGACGACGCCAAGATCAAGAATCTCGTCTTGCGCAATCTGGGAGCCGAGATCGACCTTCTGCCGGGCAAAGATCGCAGCAAGCGAGGCCGGCTCGTGCTCAACAAGGGCAATGCCACCCTGGCCGGCGGACAGCTCGACTTCAACGGCTGGATGGACATGGACGAGCATTCATATTATTTGAAAGCATCCACGCATGATGTCTCCGCCCGCAAGCTCTCCGAGAAGCTCCTCGGCAATCCCAGCGAAATCACCGGGGACTCCGAGTCGAGCATCGAGCTAAAAACCAGCGGCACCAACAACGAAGAGCTGGTGGAGAACCTGGAAGGCAAAGGTCATATCGAGGTCCATGATGGTGTCGTGGGAAGATTCGGCACCCTTCAGACCAGGCTCACCCAGTACAACCTGCTCACCCAGGGAATCTTCGGATTCAATCTCAACAACCTCGTGCAGAGCGTCTGGCCCGTTCGGACCGGCGAGTTCAGCGAGCTTCGCAACGACTTCAGCATCCAGAAGGGAGTCATCAGGATCAACGAATTGCGCTTCGAAGGCGACGACATGAGGCTATGGGGAGTGGGCGAGGCCAATCTTCCCGAGAATGTCATCAGTCTAGACATTGCAGGCAAAATCCCGAGGGTCACCAAGTCGATGCTTGGTGGCACCGTCGGTGACGTCTCGCGCAGTTTCACCCTCCAGCGAGCCTTCAAGATCGTCACCTTCGGAAAGCTCGAGAACCTACCGACCCTGCCCGTCATCGGTGCCATCGCCACCGACAAGCCGCGCACTTTCTCCTTCAAGGTCGATGCGCCCCTCGATCAACCGAAAGTCCTGGCCAAGTCCATCGAGAAGAACTTCAAATGGCTCCCGAACAAGCCCACCGCCACAGCCCACCCGGTTCCCGGAATCACGCAGTGAGCGGCTGAGACGTCCGACTTGTCAATTGCATTTATCAAGTAGATATGTATCATATCTACCATGGATACAACTGAATACACCGCATGCTCGGGCGATAAGGAAAGCCGCCCGGGCGTCACCGTCTCTTCGGTGTCGATATCGATATCGCACCTGATGTCGCCCGGAGCTGCCTGCGGACCGGAAATTATCAGCAGCAACGTATCCATCAGCACCGCAAGCAATAGCGGACAACTTCGCTCCGCGAAAGAGCGCGCCACCTCATCCGGTGCGATCAATCTCACCCGTCACCTGAAGAGCTATCTCGAGCATGTCCGACTGGAGCGAGGGCTCTCATCACATACGGTGGCAGCTTACTATCGCGATCTGGGGGCCTTCGTCAAATGGCTGGGCAACGCCTCGGAGGCCGGGACACCCAGGCACAACGACATCACCCGCTATCTGGCGGTATTGAAAGAAAAACGCCAGAAGCCTGCCACCCTGGCCAGGGTCCTGGCCAGCCTGCGAGGCTGGTTCGGCTGGATGACCAGCACCGGCATTCTGAAAAGCGACCCCAGCGAGATCATCGCCAATCCCCAGCAGGGAAGAAAACTCCCCACGGTGCTCACTGTAGACGAGGTGGAGAGAATGCTCGCGGCCTGCGAGGATCCCAGAGAAAGAGCAATCATCGAGCTTCTCTACGGATGCGGATTGAGAGTCTCGGAGCTGGTCGGTCTCGATGTCGAAGACATCTCGGTAGAAAACGGCTATGTACGATGTCTGGGAAAAGGCGACAAAGAAAGAGTGGTACCGGTGGGAAGCCGGGCTCTGGAAGCACTATCGATCTATCTAGATTGCGAGAGCCGCCAGGAGCTCCCCGGTCGTTCGGTCAAGCGCAAGCCCGGACGCCCGCGCAAGAGACGCGCCGGTGGTCGCAAAGCCCGGACAGGGCTCAATGGCATCGATCCTCCGGCAATCAAACAAAATCGCTCCCCGGGCGAGGCTGTCTTCCGGGACTCCAGTGGCAGGCGTATAAACCGGACGGCTGTATGGCGGATTATGAAGCGAATCGCCGAGAAAGCAGGTGTGAGCCGCAACCTCTCGCCCCATACCCTGAGACACAGCTTCGCCACCCACCTCATCGAGCGCGGCGCTGATCTGAGATCGGTCCAGGAATTGCTCGGTCACAGCAGCGTGGTAACCACCCAGCTCTATACCCACGTTTCCAGGAGCCACCTGAGGCAGGCCTATCAAAGCGCTCAGCACCGATTCGGCAATTCGGGCGGCGAAGCCTCGTAACAGATGTTCAAATTTTAATGGTAAGGCCGATACAGCATAACCACCTATGAGTTACTTTATATGCGGTTATTAAACCGCGACGTTCGTATTGTGGCACTCAGCCAATCGAGCAGCCTGAATCGCAAACCTGAGCAGCAGGCGACAGCAGACGTCGAAAGCAAGAAGTCTTCAGAAATGTGCAAGAAATCGGGGCAGGGTCCCCGAATCTGACCAGTATCAAGGAAGGATTTAATGAGCAAAGTGAAAGGCACCAAGATCGCCCAGGCGGCCAAGGACCTCAATGTGACCTCGGTCACCATCAGACGCTATATAAGCGAATTCAACATCGAAACCGCCACCGATCAGAATGGCATCAAGGTGCTTCCCGAAACCGCCATGGAAGAGCTGAAAGAGGTGCGGCGCCTCAAAGAAGAAGGTCTCACCAATCCCAAAGTCCTCGAGCATATCGAAGAACAGCGCTCCAAAGGCGCCAAGGGCGGCAAGAAGAGCAAAGCCAAAGAAGAGACCGAAGAGAAAGAAGTAGCTGAAGAGAAAGCCGACAAGAAACCGAGCCGCTCTCGCTCCAAGTCGAAATCGGAGACCACTACTACTCGCAGGAAGAGCCGCTCCAAAGCCGAAGAGGCAGAGGAAGAAGAGGAAGCCGAAGAAGAGCAGGAAGAAGAAGTCCCCGCCGCCCCCAGACGCGGTGCCCGACGCAAATCCGCTCGCTCCACCGAAGATGAGACTTCCGAAGAGGAAGAGGATTCGGAGGAGGCAGAAGGTGAAGCGGGCGAAGCCGGGCAGGGAGAAGGAAGGCTCAAGCACTCCCTCACCTGCCAGACCTGCGGCAAGACCTTCGAGCACCTCAATCCGAGACTGAGAGACTGTCTCGATTGCTACCGCTCGAAGCGCAAAGAGCGTCGTCGCGGTGGCGATCGCCACAAGAATGTCATCCAGCACCCCCTCGCCCAGCAGGTGGTCAGCAAGATGGCGAGCCAGCAACAGCAGAAAAGCAGCGCCGCCCCTGCCGAGCCTCAGGCCGCCCCGGTCAGAGAGATCGTCAGACCGCAACCGGCAGCCCACGCAGTGGGAGTCACTCAGCCTATTATCGGTGGTCTCAAGACCAAGGTAAGAAGCTACCGCAAAGCTATCGAGGAAACCAGGCAGATCACCGGCTCGCTCAAGAGACGCCTGGAGCGCCCGGATCTTCCGGAAGGCGATCGCCGCTGGCTCGAGCAGATCTATGCCTACCAGCTCATCCTGCACCAGGGATGGCGGCATCTATCGGAGTATCGCTCCACCACCAACCAGCAATCAAAAGACGACTGATCTTTTCTCTCTTTTAAAAGGGATCAGGAATCCTGGCAGCCGGATCATTGCCCGGGTCGAAAACTTTGTTCGGATCCGGATCCGAATTCGCTTGCCCGGGAGACGATACGCTGGTTGACGGCGCCATGCCGGGTCTCATTCCCGGTGTAATTCCCTGGGTAAGTCCTGGTGCCAGCCCTGGTGCCATTCCCGGTGTCATTCCTGGTGTCATTCCTGGTGTCATTCCTGGTGTCATGCCCGGTGCCATGCCGGTATTGGCAATTCCGGGTACAGCCATGACCGGGGCCGCCTGCGGAGCGGCCAGACCGGGAACAGTCACCGGCGCCGCCTGACCCCCCGGACCGGGGGCGCTGGCAATCATGCCCGATAGATCCATGGTCCTGTTGACTCGAACAGCGACTCTCTGGCCGGCTTCGATGAGAAACTCCTTTCCTCTCAGACGGCGATTCTGCACCCAGCCCACTCCGGATCCGAAGGAGCCGACCATGCCCTTCAAAGACTGTCCGTAATCCGCCAGACCGAAACCGCCGAACTTGGTCTTGGGCTCGCTGAGCTGATCGTGAGCCGGGTTGTGATCGATGAGACCGAAGAATTGGGTGCTGCGTCCATCGGGAAAAACCAGGGTCTGCAGGGCTATCGTCACCCGACCGGGCATACCCATCCGCTGGTTGGCAGCCGCAAAGGTCCCGACAACGCTGCAGAGGATCCGTGATCCCGGCGGAACGATCATCTGACCGTTATTGATATAGCCGTCCTCCAGGACGATCGAGAAGATGTCGCCCCGCTCGCTCTTTCTGGAGCTTACATTGCTATCCACCACTCCGGAAAGGATAGTGCCGACAGGCAGGCGGTTGGCGCTCACACCCTTCCAGAAGGACGGCGAGAGGCCCTGGGCATAAGCGTTGGTCGAGCCCGCACCGGGACTCCCGGGGACATTTCCCATGGATGCAGCCGGATGACCGAGCTTGCCACCCCCATACATCTGGGAGAAGCTCTCCAGGCTCGTGGGCGGCGGCTCCGGACGCTCGATCTGCCACTGGTCCCGGGCCTCAGCGGGAAGCCCTCCCAGGAGCACCGAAACCAGCAATATCGCCAGGATTCTGGCGATTTCGGGAGACGCTCCGGACAGATATTGGCTGTTCATTTGATTAATTTTAATAGACCTTCTAATAGCAGTCTATGTGGAGAATACGCAGAGCCAGGCTCATTCGAGACCACCAAAGCGTGCTAAAATCTCGGTTTGTTGCCATTTTTCAGGCGAGCCCGAAGCTAATCCGGTCTTGCTCGAGAACGGCTCCAACTAACGGCTCCGTGAGGAGATACACCCTTGCCTGTCGGGTCTGCCGGCAGGACGCTATGACCGAAAGGGGAAAACCAGTGTCAGAAGCAAATCTAAAACTATACGAGACGATCTACATTGTCCGTCCCAACCTGGACGAAGACGGTGTGGACAAAACCATCGCAACGGTCGAAGAATTCCTGAAAGGTCAGGGAGCAGTCATCGACCTTACCGATAAGAAAGGCCGCAAGCGCCTGGCTTATGAAGTTAAGAAGATGAGAGACGGATATTTCGTGCACTCGGTATTCCGGGCGCCGGCCGAATCGCTTACAGCGATCAAGAGAATGATGACCCTTTCCGAAGATGTCATCCGCTTCCTGATCGTGGCGATTCCGCCCATCGCGCTGGAAGCCAGTGCTCAACTCTAGGCAGGGAAAAAAATGAGCTTAAGCAAAATCGTTGTATCGGGACAGGTAATCAAAAGTCCGGAGAAACGTTTCACCCCTAACACAAACGTGGCTGTGACCGAATTTGCCATTGCGGTCGCTTCACCGCCGCGTCAGGGGCAAAAGCAAGAGCCCACCGCCGTCAAGGTAATCGCCTGGCGCGATCTCGCCGAGCGTTGCGCTCAGGAGATCAAGAAAGGCGACATGGTTGCCGTTGACGGACGCCTGCAAATCAATAGTTTCACTACCTCGGACGGGCAGAGACGCAAAGATGTGGAAATCGACGCAGTAGCAGTCGAGAACCTCAGCAATTTGAGCGAGCCCAAAGGCGACCTGGCTCCCGCCGGTGTCGCTGCCGGCAGCTCCCAGGAAGACCTGGATGCCATCTTCGCCTCCGAAGACGAAATCCCGTTCTAACTCTCGAATTTTCAAAGGAATAAGTCATGCAAACAGAACAGAGAAGACCGATGAGAAGCCGTGGCGATGGTCCGCCCCGCCGCCGCAAGACCTGCAACTTCTGCGCCGACAAGGTCGAGTACATCGACTTCAAGGATCCCAACCGTCTCAAGAAATACATCACCGAGCGCGGCAAAATCCTTCCCCGCCGGATAAGCGGCAATTGCGCCGTGCACCAGCGCGGTCTCACCGTGGCCATCAAGAGAGCCCGGGATATCGCCCTCATGCCTTACATGGCCGAGGGTTAAAAAGGTACTGACAAAACCGGGCAACTCCGCTTGCCATGGGGCTGCCCGGTTTACTTGTCTGATTCATCCTATAGTTAGTGACTAATATGTTGTAGAATCTGCAGGTACTACAACACCCGGGTATAACAATACCTGTGGTTCATGTAAAAATACCTGTACGTGCCGAAGTGGTGAAATTGGCAAACACGCTACGTTCAGGGCGTAGTGAGCGCTTAGCTCTTGTGGGTTCAAGTCCCACCTTCGGCAGTTTTTTTCCATACCGTGTCATACACAAGAGGTGCCTTTGGTTATAGATCCCAGACGACAAGATTCCAGGCGTGAGCTGCCGATGATCAACGAGCGCATCAAAGTTCGAGAGGTAAGGCTCATAGACGACGAAGGAAATCAAGTCGGGATTGTGCCAACCAAAGACGCCCTGGATCGAGCCAGGGAAAAGGGGCTCGACCTCCTCATCGTGCAGCAGGACGCCAACCCGCCGGTGGCGAAGATCCTGGACTACGGTCGTTATAAGTTCGAGCTCGACAAAAAAGCCAAAGAAGCGCGCAAAAAGCAGGCAAATGCCGATGTCAAAGAAATCAAGATGCGCTACAAGATCGAGGATCACGACTACCAGGTAAAGCTGCGTAAAGCCAAAGAGTTCCTTAATCACGGGGATAAGGTAAAAGTCCTGACCATGCTCAGGGGGCGCGAAATGCAGCACAGCGACATGGCTGTAGACCTCATGAACCGTTTCGCCGATGAGTTAAAAGATTTAGGAACTCTTGACAGAGCGCCCAGACTCGAGGGCAGGAATGTTATTATGATTCTTTCGCCTGGCGCTACCAAGCGATAAGGCGAGAGTTCACGCGTGTTTCGATTTGCTCGCTCCCGATCGAGGGGTCGGGCATTAAGGGTTCTAAATCATGCCTAAGATGAAAACCAACAAGGCGGCTGCTCGCCGCTTCAAGATCACCGCCACCGGCAAGGTCTTGAGAAAACAATCCGGAACCCGCCACATCAACGAGTGGATGGCGCCTAAAGTCAAGCGCAATCTGCGTGGCTGGACCGAGCTGGACAAGGACGTCAAACAGCACATCCTTGAAATGTTCCCCTATCGCAAATATCTGAGATAGGCGAATAAGACTCTACGGCGTTTTGTCCAAGGGAAGCTCCTCCCCGCCCACAGACGCCTGATCAATCATCTACGAAGAAGGAGAATGAGATGGCCAGAGTAAAACGCGGCAATGTGCTGCAGAAGCGCCACAAGAAGATCCTCAAGTACGCAAGAGGCTTCCGGGGCAGCAACTCCAGACTGTTTATCGCCGCCAACCAGACAATCATGAAGGCATGGAAAAATGCCTTCCGCGACAGACGCAAGCGCAAGCGGGTCTTCCGCCGGCTCTGGATCACCAGAATCAATGCCGCCTGCCGTTCGCAGGGTCTCAAATACAATCAGTTCATCAACGCCCTGGGCAAAGCCAATGTCGAAGTGAACCGCAAGCTCCTCGCCGAGCTCGCCGTCCACGACAAAGAAGCTTTCGCCAAACTGGTGGAAATGGCCAAAGCCAACATCGCCTGAGCGTGAACATAATCCCCATAGAAAGCACCACCAATCCGCTGGTAAAGCGAATACGGGGGTTGAGTAACAGAGCAGCCCGGAGAAAATCCGGGCTCTTTCTCATTGAAGGCGTCAAAGTCATCGATGAAGCCCTGGCCCGGGGTGCCGGTATCGAAGACCTGGTGGTGAGCAAGACCTATCTCGAGTCAGGCGACCACCAGATCCTCAAAGACGCGCAGCGGGTGTTTCTACTGAACGACAAGCTCTTCGCCGAGCTCACCGACACCGAGACCCCCCAGGGGGTGCTCGCCATCGCCCGCATGCACCAGTGCCGGGAGGACGATCTTTTCAAGGGTGCCACACCGCTGGTGGTGATCCTCGATCGAATCCAGGACCCTGGCAACCTCGGCACCATATTCAGAACCGCCCTGGCATTCGGAGCAAGCGGACTCATCCTCAGCCACGGAACCGTGGATCCCTATAACTCCAAAGTGGTCAGGGCCGCCTCCGGGGCTCTCTTCGCCATGCCCTTCCTGAGCGGTATGGGGCTGGACAAAGCCATGGAGCTCGTGCGCGAGCGGGGTCTCAAAGTGGTGGCTCTCACGGCGCCTGCCGACAAGACCTTGAGCGAGCTGGACCTGAGCGGTCCCACCGCTTTCATTCTGGGCAACGAAGGTCAGGGTATCGACAAAGACGCCCTGGGCGCCGCCGACGATACAGCCATGATCGAAATCAGCCAGGATAGCGAATCCCTCAATGTCGCCATCGCCACCTCGGTGGCGCTCTACGAAGCCCGCTCCCAGCGGCGATAGAATCGGCCCGCCCGATAGAATTTCGCGATACTGCCACAGAGTCGTCATTGTTCAGTCACCGTTTCGACACAAGTCGGGACTATAGTGAATCTTGTCAGCCATACCTGATGCCCTAGACGCAAACAACTGGCCCACTCTGCTTGCGTCCAGCCATACAAAGAGACCTGGTTTTTGCCCGAAACCAGGTCTCTTGCCAGTAACCAGCTCGATCCTCCAGGCGTATTGCCCCCATGAAAGCTCCTTTCTAGGGGCTCTTCTTTTGAAAGCTACCCTTTTGCGGGAGTCTCCCGTTTTTTATCTGATAGAACAATTCTGAAAACTGGCTACCGCCAAGGTAGAGCTCAAGATCGTCTTGCGCGAGCTGGTAATTCTGTGGCACGGCGAAGAAGTCGGCGGGAACCTGCTCTTCGGTGATAGAAATCAACTCCAGACGATTCTCAACTAGCCTTGTACCATCATACGCGTAGAAATAAAGAGGAAAGCGGTTTGGAGGACATGGCGCACCAAGAGCGGTGACATACGGGTCCACCCATTCATATGGTAATCTGACTGCATCGGTCGTTGAAACGACCTGGTAATGATCCCTCTTGCCCAAAGCAGCAACAACTCTTCGAAGGTTCGGGTCATTCGCATTCGGACCATTTGCAAATCTGACCTGAATTCTCTTAACAGCCTCGGGATTCCGAAAGCGGCGAAATCGCTTTAGCGGCCAGCCTTTAACCTTTACTTCGTCCAACTCTTGCCATTGCAGATACAGACTGCTAGATTCACCCGACTTTGATCCACCAGAGAGCAATTTGACGAATCTGCTTTCCCGGAAGGCTTGTGGTGTGGCATATTCTATGTACTGCTTGCTGGTATCGTTGTATCCGAATGATGTTCTTCTGTCAGTGATCAAGACTGTGCCGAACAGAGAAATTAGCTTGGCCTGCCCTCGATTATCGGAAAAAACTTCTATAGGACCCACACACATTGTTTTGAGCTTGATCTTCGTAGCTGATATCGCAAACCCACTCTGTACCGAGATGCTCGCGTTCACGAACACAACAAGCAAAATCAGCTGAAAAAGACTGAACAAAGAGTTGTGTCGAAATAGGTCTCGAGACACTTTGATCCTCGCTAATCCGCTGTGCAGGATGCCCATTTTTTATGGTAGCAGACAGCGACGGACACCAGAAACAAAAACCCGGCCCTCGTGATTGCGGTGACCGGGTTTCTGCGGATTGCGCAGGAGTAACAAAGCGAAGTTCAGTTACTGGCGCGGATTAAACTGAAAGGGAGCCTAAACCAGAGCCGGAGCCAGCTCACGGGTAGCGAACTGCTCCTCTTCGGTGGAGCCGGTGAGAGCAGCAGTGGATGCTTTGCCGCCGCTGACCGAGGTAAGCACTTTATCGAAATAACCGGTGCCTACTTCCCGCTGGTGGCGGACTGCGGTGTAGCCTTTCTCCTGGCTCTTGAACTCCTCCTCCTGGAGGCGGACATAAGCAGCCATGCCTTCCCGGGCGAAGCCGCGTGCGAGCTCGAAGGAGCTGTGGTTGACGGAGTGCCAGCCGGCCAGGGTGATGAACTGGTATTTGAAGCCCAGGGCACCGAGTTGCTCGTTGAAAGTGGCGATGGTGGCATCGTCGAGATGCTGCTTCCAGTTGAAGGAAGGCGAACAGTTGTATGCCAGGAGCTTGCCGGGGAACTGAGCATGAATCGCCTCGGCGAAAGCTTTTGCTTCTTCGAGATCGGGTTTGCTGCACTCGAACCAGAGCACGTCGGCATAAGGCGCATAAGCGAGGGCGCGAGCAATGGCGGACTCGATCCCGTGGCTTACCCGGAAATAGCCTTCGGCGGTGCGCTCACCGGTGGTGAAGGCACGATCGCCCTCATCGATGTCGGAGGTGAGAAGAGTGGCATCCAGAGCATCGGTGCGGGCGATGATCAGGGTCGGCACGTCGAGAACGTCGGCAGCCAGGCGGGCAGCCGCGAGGGTGCGAACGAACTGAGAGGTGGGGACCAGGACTTTGCCGCCCAGGTGTCCGCACTTCTTCTCGGCAGCGAGCTGATCTTCGAAGTGCACGGCGCTGGCGCCGGCTTCGATCATACTCTTCATCAGCTCGAAGGCATGCACCGAGCCGCCGAATCCGGCTTCGGCGTCAGCCACGATGGGAACGAACCAGTCTCTCTGACATTCGCCTTCGCTCGATTCGATCTGGTCGGCCCGCATCAGGGCATTGTTCAATCTCTTCACCAGCATCGGTGCGCTGTTGCTCGGATAGAGGCTCTGATCGGGATAGGTCTGGCCGGACATATTGGCGTCGGCAGCCACCTGCCAGCCGCTGAGATAGATGGACTTCATGCCGGCTTTCACCATCTGCACGGCCTGGGAGCCGTTAAGGGCACCGAGTCCGGTGATGTAAGGCTCGTTGTGGAGAAGATTCCAGAGACGCCTGGCGCCGAGCTGGGCGAGGGTGAACTCGACTTTTACAGAGGATCTGAGCTTGACCACGTCCTCGGCGGTGAAGTCGCGTTTGATCCCGCGCCATCTCTCGTCCTGAGACCAGGCTTTGAACAGTTCTTGAACTTGTTCTGCTTTAGACTTGTGCATCCTTCTATCTCCTTAGTTAAGATTCAATGTAAGTTCCGGCGGGAATGGTGAGGAATTCGACGAATTCATCGGCAAGGACCAGCTCGTCGAGGATCCGGGCAGCGTCGTCGAAACGATTGTCCGGAGCAGCTTTTTTGAGTCTCTCGAGAATTCCTTCTTTCAGCTCTGTATAGAGCTCTCTGGTGACCGGGGTGCCGTCGTGCATATGAGCAGAGACATTGATCCACTGCCAGAGCTGCGAGCGGGAGATCTCGGCGGTGGCGGCGTCTTCCATGAGGTTATAGATAGCCACGGCGCCGGAGCCTTTGAGCCAGGCTTCGATGTACTGGAGAGCGACATCGATATTGTTGACCAGGCCCTCCCGGGTGATCTTGGCTTCCCCGATTGCCGGGGAGAGCAGATATGAAGCCACCGGTTTGACGTCTTCACGCAGGACGTCTTTCTGATGAGCTTTGCCCTGGAGCTTCTCGTCGAAAACCGCTCTGGCCACAGGCACCAGGTCCGGATGGGCGACCCAGGTACCGTCGAAGCCATCGGTGGCTTCTCTGAGCTTGTCTTCCCGCACTTTCGCGAAAGCAGTCTCATTCACTTTCGCGTCTTTGCGACTCGGAATGAAAGCAGCCATGCCGCCGATGGCGTGGGCGCCGCGCCTGTGGCAGGTCTTCACCAGGAGCTGGGCATAAGCTCTCATGAAAGGCACCGCCATGGTTACCTGGGCCCGGTCGGGCAAACAGAATTCAGCATGCTTGCCGAGCTTTTTGATCATCGAGAAGATATAGTCCCAGCGCCCGGCGTTGAGCCCGGCGGCATGCTCTTTGAGCTCGAAGAGGATCTCGTCCATCTCGAAAGCAGCCAGGATCGTCTCGATGAGGACAGTAGCGCGGATGGTGCCGCGCGGGATCTCGAGATAGTCCTGGGCGAAATTGAAAACATCGTTCCAGAGCCGGGCTTCGTGGTAGCTCTCGAGCTTGGGGAGATAGAAATAAGGACCGCTTTCCCGGCTCATGAGCTCCCGGGCATTGTGGAAGAAATAGAGACCG
>JAGQHH010000307.1 GCA_020431945.1 Cyanobacteria bacterium HKST-UBA02
TTGAAAGTCCATTCCTCGACATCGGCCCTGCCGGCAAAGTAATCGCCCACAAGAAGTCCATCCACCTCGCCGCTCCCATCCTCCAGCCAGCGGAGCTTCGGAGTTTGGAAACAGGGATGGGTGATGGAGAACTGCAAAAACCCTCCGGGGCCCAGCACCCGATAAGCCTGCTTCAACACCGCGTCCGGATCCGGGACATCCATCAGACACATAGTTGACATGACGAAATCGAAGCTCTCATCAGGCATGGGAAGCGCGGCGGCATCGCCGACGATAAATTCTATTCCGAGCCCGGCGCTCTCTTCATGGTCCCTGGCATGCTCGACAAATCGCCGGCTGACATCGAGACCGGTCATGGCAGCGCCCCGGGACGCCACCAGCCTGGTATTGGTTCCTTCACCACATCCGATATCAAGCCCTCTCAGTCCGAAGACATCCGGAAGCATCGCCAGGAAAGTCGGCGTATTCATGCGATCGCGACAGATGTCGAAACCCTGCCTGGACATAACAGTCCAGGCATCGGCATTGCCTTCCCACAAAGCAGTGGTGGTCTCCTGATCGGGACGTTTCTTTTTCACTCTCCGGGTCTTCCCTTGATCTCCTGGCTCCTGGTCTCGAGCATGCTTGCCTCGGCGTGACGGCCGTTCGCATGCAAGAAAGCGGCATACTGATCGATGCCCGGCAAGAGCTTTCTGGATGTGTCTCCGTGCTCTTTCTGCATGACTTTCAAGATCTGCTTGTGAAGCGTTTCTGCTTGATCCGGCCGGCCGTGCTGCTGGTAGAGCCAGGCGAGGTCCGGCAGCCATTTCGTGAATCCGAGCGAGTCTCGCGATGTCAGACCCTCCACCTGACGCATGGCATATTCATATAAGCGCTCCGATTCCTTGAAGTCACCACGTTTGTGATTGAGCAGGGAAAGCCCCACCAGACAGTTGACCACCCCGGGATCGTAGCGGCCTTTCTTTTCAGCCAGGCTCACCGCCTCCTTGAAGCAACGCTCCGACTCATCATAACGCCCTTCATCCATGGCGCTGCGCGCTTTCAGATCGAGAGCCCGCCAGTCGGCGTCCTCGGGCCCGGGACCGACTGCGACATAGCCGAATGAATTGCTCGCCTTTTTCTCCTGGGCCCCGGTCTCTCCAGGCAGGAAAAGCAGGAGAGCGAGAAGCAGGACCAGATAAACGATCGATTTCATGGCTCTATTTTATGACATCTTGAAACGAGAAGCCGCCGCCTTTAGATTGGCGAGCTTTGCCCTGGCCCCGTCTCGCGAACAGACCGGACTGTCGCAAAAAGTCGCGAACCCGCAATCGGGAGTCAGGAGCAGACGCTCGGCGCCGAGCACTGATGCGGCTCTCTCGATTCTCCTCAGTATGTCATCCACCGTCTCGGTCTCGGGGCTCTTGGGATTGACCATGCCGGCACCTACCCGGATCGAAGCGGGCAGGCCGGCGAGGACTTCGATCTCGCCTGCCCTGGGTGTGCAGAGCTCGAGGAAGAGGGTGCCCACGGTCAGGGAGCTGAGCACCGCCAGTAATGGCTCATAAGAGCCGGTCAGAGCCACCGATTCGTCAGTGGTCCAGTTGCCCCGACAGACATGAACGGCCGTTCTCGAAAGCGGCAGCCCCTCCACCACTCGATTGATCAAAGAACCGGCAAAGGCCAGCTCTTCTCCGGCATCGCCCGACTCGCTCAGAGCACCGCACATGAAGCTGCGCTTGTTCTTGGGTCCGGTGAAGACCACTTCGCTGAGGACAGGCTCGTCGAATTGCACCAGACTGACACCAAGCGAAAGTAGATGGTGGCACTCTTCTTTCAGAACCCTCACAATGTCGTTGCTCAATTCCTCGCGACTGGCATAGACACGGTCGGTGATACAGTCGAGCCACATCAGCCTGGTGAGGAGATAGGGACCGGGTAGCGCCGCCTTCACCGGGCGGTCGGTGAGGGACAGGACCTGCTCCGCCTCATTCGCGACCAGGGGGCGCGAGCGTCCGAGAGGTCCGAAGACTACCGGATGCCGAACCGACTCCGCCGGCACATCGAGAGAATCGAGCTCGGCTTTGAACTCGTCGGGATGCTCCACCATGGCCAGCAAATCGCTCAGGGGCACCAGGCGGCAATTATCCAGGAGCCCGCCTACAAAGCTGGCGTAGTTGTCCCGTCCCTGCTCCCCGTCGCTTATGACATCAGCCCCGGCTTGTTCCTGATCGGCTACCGCAAGCCGGGTGGCATCGGCACAGACGGTGGCGAATTCCTCATCGGAGAGCCGGCCTTCGAGATGCTCGTGGATTGCTCTCACCACCCAGGAAGGGCGCGGCCAGCTTCCCACCCCCATCACCGAAAGAGGCTCGATGGCAGGCGCTTCTGCCGGCTCAGGCAGAGAAGCAGGATGCGAGACAGGCACCACCTCGAGAGCCGGGCTGATATTTGGAAGAGCGGAAGATCGATCCGCCAGCTTGCCTTTGGCGATCAGATAACTGCGCTGCCGGCCCTGCTTCGTGTAAGACACCAGCTCGTTGCCGGTGAGCCGGCACCAGGCAGGCAGCTCCGCTTCCACCGAGGATTCGGTGGAAAGGATTTTAAGAAGCCCGCCTTTCTCCAGGGGATCGATATGCTGCCTGATCAAGAGGAGAAGCCCGCTCCCGCAGTCGAGATCGCCGCCGTCGAAGCTGACGTCCGCCTCGTGAAGGTGAGCTTCAATAGGTAACACAGGCGGCACCGTCCCCGGCAGTGAGATACTCGACCAGGCTTGCGCCACCGACTATAGTGGCACTATCGATGAGTTTCTCTTCCGACAATCCGCGTTTCTTGAAACAAGGTGAGCAGACGAAAATCTGGCCGCCGGCCTTGACGAAATTGCTGATCAACTCGCCCAGAGGCGCGAAGCCATCTTCGTGCACTCCCTCGACGGCTCCGCTTTCGGCAAGCCTGACGCCTTCAGTGGACAGAAAAACCATGGTGCCGGTGTCGGAGGCCACCGAGGCATTCGCCACCACAAAGGCCACTGTCGCCCGATCGGGATTGTCCAGGGCACAGGTGAGGCTGACACAGAGTTTTTTGGACATTAACCGTTCTCCTTCTTGCGTATCAGATATTCGGGATGCTCGGAGCTCTCGAGGCTGTGACCGGTGAGCCGGCACCAGGCAGGCAGGTCCACCGGGGCGCCGGGATCGAGAGCGATCACACGGATACGGTCACCGGGAGAGAGATCGTTCATGGTCATCTTGAGGAGCATGACCAGCTCTCCGCAGCCCATCTCACCGGCATCGATGAAGCGCTCGCCGCTCTCAGTCACTTTCGCCGACCTCCGCTATTTCGCTTTCTTCTCCAGTTGCCTGTCCCGCAAATCGTCTGCCGTCCACGCAAAAGGCAGATCGACCACAGTGCCGTCGGGAAAGTCGCCGGTCACCAGATTCAGTGTCTGTTTCAGAATTGCCGTCTGGGTCCGATGATCGTTTATGTCGCCCAGAGTGTACCCGAAAGGATGGGGCACGAACGCCGCCAGAGAAGGCTTCACCATCAGGGTATACTCTTTGAGCACGGTCAGGGAGACAGTGCTCAAACCGCATGAATCGATTACTCTTTGAATCAGCCCCACGGACTGCTGGCATATCGGTCATGCCGGCACCAGAAGCGCCAGGTCCACCCTGTCCTCTTTCAGTTCCTCGACAATTGAAGGCACCACTTCCGCCATCAACTTCGCGGGAAAGGGAATATACCCCATGAATGTATACGCATTGACCGAAAGACTACCGATGAAACCCTCGACGACCAGCTCTTTGAGGCGATCCACCGGAAACACCGTGTTGACATCCTGCCTGACGCGGGCGACATTATAGCCCGGATGCGTCAAACGCAATTCCTCTCTCGGGCTGTCCACCGGCACTACGCGGTAGGAGTCGTCACCCCGGGGGCTGTCGATGATGAAGGGCCGATCGCCCGCCAGATGAGCCCCGCAGGTGGAGATGAGAGCGACGCGGGACTCGGTCAGTGCCTTTGTGAGCGGAACGCGCCGGCTCGGCTCGACAAAACCGGTATACTCGAAATCCGGCAGAATCTTCTCTCTAATGAAGTCCCGCTCGATATCTACGAATGCTTCGCTTAATGTAGCCACAAGTGGATCAGTTTAGCACAAAGTGGTAAAACCAATAGTTCCCGGGGGAGATGAGATGACCGCCAAGAAAAGAACTATCGCTATTTCCATCGCCTGTCTGGCAGCCATGGCAACTTGCGCCTCTGCCATGGCCGATGATCTGCTCAGCCGCGGAATAGGCTATTACAAAGCCGGGCAATATCCTGAAGCCGTCAGGGACTTCGAGTTTATCCTCAAGGAAAAGCCCGGCTACTGGCCCGCCCATTACGAGCTCGCCAACACATTCATGAAAATGAACCAGGTCGGTCTCGCTCGCCGGGAGTATGTCACCTGCGTGGAGCTCAAGCCGGATCAAAAGACCGATCGCATCTGCCGGAATCTGATTCGCTTCATAGACTATTCGCTCTCGCACCGCACCGTACACCAGGACGCGCGCCCCGACAATCCCGAGACACCACCTGATACGGGTGCTGCCACCAGCGCCGATCCCAGCGTGGACTTCAAGCACCGGATCAATGTCATCAAGCCGGTCAACGATCATCCGCCGGTGCGGGAGATCACCATCGAGAATGTCAGCCACACTCTGGAGACCCTGCCTCCCAATGTCTATGAAGTCCTGAACAAGGGAGGCGCCACAGTCAATATCGCCCCCAATATCACCGACAAGTGGACCCATCTCCTGGACGGCCATCCCGACGATGAAACCATCCACCTGGCCCAGGATGCTGCTCGCTGCTACGGTCACGACGTCTATATCTACGAACGTGCCATCATACCCGGAACCCACAGGCTCCAGGCTACTGCCTTCGAAGAAGACGGGATCCACAACGTTCTCCTCCACGAGCTCGGTCATGCCCTGGATGATTGCTCGGGGGTGTTCACCGCCACCGATGAGGTCATGCAGATCCACGCCACCGATGTCAGCCATATGAGCGATGCCACCAAGGCCAGGCTCTGGTACTACGTCCCCCTCACCAAGCGGGGCTCCGCCGAAGCTTTCGCTGAGACTTTCGCCGGGCTCATGGGGGCCCAGGGGAAAGACACCGAGGAAGTCCGCAACAACTTCCCTGAGCTCAGACGCTGGGCGAAAAACAAATTCAGGCTCTAACGCTTGTCGACAGCGACGCTCAATTCGTACTCGCCTTCAACAGATCCCTTTCCGCCGGCTACTCCTATAAGGATGCTGTAAGGCTTGTTGACCGAGATAAAGTCGATCTTGCGTGTGCCGTCATCGGGATTCTTGATGGTCCGGGTGCCGGTCTTTGCGTATAGAGGATAGCTCGCTTCCGCCGAGATCGCCGAATCGACGTCAGGGGGCACGGGTTGATCGCCACCGGCCCCCTGTCTCAGGGCGTAGAGATTGATTACTTTAGACCTGTCCCTGGGCACCAGCTTGATCTTCATCTCGCTGCGCGCCGGCAGCTCCACTCTGTAGAAAACATGATTACCGTCGAACATCTCGAACCTTGTGCCCGGGAAGCAGGCGACACTGCTTTTCGCGGCCCAGTCCAGGGGAATCTTCTTGCCCGAGCTGATATTGCCGCTGACCACGGCAGGCTTGCCGCCGTCCAGGGCAATGGCATGAACGGCGCTCTCTTCTGCACAAGCCGGAAGCGCCATGGCGAGAACCAGGGTCAGAGAAAACAGGCTACGAATCATCAATACCTCGTTGTGCCTTTGAAAGCAAGGAAGGCAGCGAAGTGAGCGAAGAAAGTGCCGACTACCAGGAGCTTGGCGACGCTCTGCCGACGCGATCCCAGGGAAAACATGAGAACCAGTAGCTTGAACATTATCCCGCCTGCTTTATTTACCGGTGAGCCAGAGACTGAAGCGACCGATCCAGGTGCTCCGTACATCTTCGAGCCTGTTCTGGGCCTTGCTGAGATCTTCCGAAAGACATTCGAGTTGATCTTTCAGCTCGGTGAGCTCCATCTCGTATCTGGTGGCGTCGATGCCGCGCTTGAGCAGCTCGGGAAGAAGCCGGAGCTGATCGTCTTTGGCGGCGAGCTGGGTCTCGACGAATCTAATCCGTTCGAGAGAGCGCTTGAGCTCTTCGTTGCGATAGTCGAGCTGGGATTCGAGAAGTCTTACTTTGAGCCTCCACTCGGCGAGATGATCGGTATCGGCCTCGAAAAGACTGGGGCGGCTATCGTCGATCGCTCTGTTGCTGGGAGCGATAATGCCGGGAGAAAAATCGATGATGTCGTCGGGTCCGAAGAGATCGTCCAGGACGTTCTCCACGGCGTTGTCGGTGCCGGCGGCCAGAACAATCTCGCTGTCGGAGGGCCTGCGGAAGGCTCGCACCGTGGATGGAGGCGAAGCAGTCTCGTTGTCGCCATCGTCGAACACTTTATCCAGGAGTCCGTTGAGAAAGTCGTCGAGACCCTCGAGACTGACCGGATCTTGAATATGCGTGTAATGCGAAGAGACCTGAGCGTTTTCCATCGATGTGCTCTCTTTCTAGAAATCAATTTTGATGATAGCCAAAAAAAGGATCGCTGTACACAGCGAAATCTCCTGACATCAAAAATGACACCAGATAGCACCGGCGGTGCGGAAGCTGTCCTCGCTCGAGTACCGCCCGTGGTGCCCGATCAGCGCAGGGTTCCAGCCACCACGCTGGTGAAATTGTTCGGGTGGAAGTACTTGCGCATGGCGGCATCAGCGTCATTCTTAGTGACAGATAAATAGCGCTTGCTCACCACATCGAGCTCTTTAACGCCCAGACCGATAAACTCCAGCTCCGCCAGAACCCTGGCGATACCGATGGAGGATGACAGGCCGACCTTGAAGGAGCCGACCGCTCTGCCGGTCTCTCTCTGGAGCTCTTCCCTGGTTATGCCGCGCTGCATGAACTGGTCGAGGACCTCGTCCACCAGCCTGAGTGCTTTCTCGATATTGCTGGGGTTGACGGTGAGTACCACCGACCATGGTGCACCACCGAAAGCCGAATCGGAGAACACCGAGTAGATACCGTAAGTGAGTCCGGCCCGGTCTCGGACGACATTGCCCAGACGCGAGGTGATCGTGTCCTGACCGATGGCGGCATTGGCTATGCGTGCCGCATAGAAATCCTTATTGCTTCGTCTCAACGTAGTCGGATGGGACATGATGATATCGACGCTGCTCTTATCGGGGATATTGATCTCCAAGTAGCGGCGTCTTTCAGGAAGCGGCATGGTCGGGATGAGAATCTCGCCGGTGTCTTCGCCCTGCCAGTCTCCGAAGCGTGCGGCAATCTCGTTGAAGGCCATATCCAGATCGATGTCGCCGACGATACTCAGTATGGTCGAGCGCGGTGACAGCAGGCGCCGGTGAACGCCGAGCAGATCTTCCCTGGCTATGGCCTGGAGCTCCTCGAGTTGCTCCGTGAAAGGCTTCTCGGCAAAGGGATGGTCGTCGGGATAGAGGGCTCGCTTGAGACCGTTCCAGGCAACAGTCCGGGTATTGTTGGCACTCTCGATGAGTTTCGACGTCCATTCGATCTTGATCTTTTCCAACTCGTCGGCAGCAAGCAAAGGATTGCGCAGGACATCGTTGAGCAGGTCGAGATAGAGGTTGAAATCATCGGACACCACATGAGTGGCCAGCCCCATACGGTAGTTGTCCACCGAGAATTCCAGACCGGAGGGAATGCCCATGCCCTCGAGGGCTTCGGCGAGGTCCATCTTGCTATAGCGACTGGAGCCCCGGCAGAGAAGGTCGCCCACCAGCTCGGCCTGGCTCCCCGGAAGATCCCGGGTGAAGTATCGGCCTGCCTTTATATTGAGAGCCAGCCCCACGGACTGTGTACCGGGATTGGACATGAGCAGAACCGTCATACCGTTGGGCAGGACTTCCTTGCGGACCCGCTCGGCGAATGTCGCTCCGCCCCCTGTGGTTTTCGAGAAACGAACCCGGACTGTCTTGGGCGCGTCCGCCAGAAGCGTGACCAGCTCGTCTTTGCTGACAGCTTTGCTGGTATCGGGAAAATCCGCTTCGCTCACCACAGGGTCTTCGAGACCTGCCACCATATCGGCTACCGAGTGATCGCCGTTGCCGGAGAATTCCCCGCCTTCTTCGAACTCTTCGATCTCATCGATCTCATTGCTTTCGGAGCCGGGATGCCGGACCTCGTGGAGAAGCTGTTGCAGAGGCTTGAAATAACCGACGGTCCTGTTGTTCTTGCGGAAATACCGGGAAGCCACGGACATGATGTCATCGGCGGTGACCTTCTCGAACTCGTCGTCATAATTCATCAGCCACTGCCAGTCGGCCTTGGACTCCGCCTCGCCGAGCAGAAAAGCCAGGCTGCTCGGATCGGCCATAGCCAGGATCGTGCCTTTTAGATTGGCGCTCTTGGCCCGGGAGAGCTCTTCCTGCGATACGGGCTCGCTGGCAAAACGATCGAGCTCCGCCAGAATCGCATCTTCGACTTGTTTCAGGGTGGAGCCGGGATTGAGGCTGGCACCCACTATGAAAAGGCCGGGGTCCCGGAGCTCGTCATGACGGGAAAATGCATCGGCGGCCAGTCCGGTATCGATGAGGGCCCGATAGAGACGGCTCGAACGCTCGTAAGTGCTTCCCAGGATGTGACGCATGGCTGCCAGGGCATAGTCGTCCTCATGCGCAGCCTCGGGTACATGGAAGCCCATCCAGACACGGGGCAGATCGCCTGCCCGGCAGATCTCGAAACGTCGCTCCCCTTCCTGGGGAGGCTCCACTGTGTAGACCTGCGGTATCGGCTCCGGTGACGAGCCGAGCTTGCCGAAGTGCTTATCCAGAAGCGACAGGGCAGCTTCTTTCTCGAAGTCGCCCAGGAGAATGACCGTGGCATTGTTAGGCCAGTAGAAAGTATCGTAAAAGCGCTTCAGCCGATCGAGAGGCACACCCTCGACATCCGAGCGCCAGCCTATAGTGGGATGGTGATAGGGATGCTCCCGGAAGGCGATGGCATAGAGCTCTTTCTCGAGAGCTTCTTCGGGATAGTTCTCGCCACGCTCCAGCTCGTTGCGCACCACCGACATCTCCGAGTCCCGATCGCTCTGACGCAATAAGAGGTTTCGCATGCGGTCAGACTCGAGCTTGATGCACAGCTCCAGAAACTCGCTGGGCACCACTTCGAAATAGCTGGTCCGATCGAACCAGGTGGTGGCGTTCCAGTAGGCACCAATCTGGGTGAGGAGATTGTCGATGCCGTTACCTTTTTCGATATTGTGCTTCTTCGTTCCTTTGAAGAGCATGTGCTCCAGGAAGTGGGTGGCACCGGTATAGCCGACGCCTTCGTTGCGGCTCCCCACCTTGTAGAGAACCAGGAGCGTGATCACCGGAGCGATATGATTTTCCGCGAGCACTACCTTCAAGCCGTTGGCCATGCGGTATTCGGTGACATGCTTGACGTCGCTGACTCTTTCGATGGGAGAATTGCTGCTGTTGACTGTGTTTACCATTATTTAGCTCTTTAGATTCTTTGTTTACCAGAGCTCCTAAAGATACCGCAAAACAGTTGTCAAAAGCAGGTAAAGCCCTTCATAGCTGCTAAATTACAGAGATGAATATAACCATCACCGGCGGTACGGGATTTCTGGGCGGACATCTGATCCGTCATCTCGTCAGGCGCAATCAGTTTCCCACGGTGATTGCCCGGGGCGTCTCGAAAAAGGCCGAGCTGATCAGGCGCATCCCCAATATCAATTTCATGCCGATTCCTCTCACGGACGACAGCAAGCTCTTCCACGCTTTCAGGAATTGCGAGGCGGTGGCGCACCTGGCAGGAATCAATCACGAATCGGGAAAGAGCACGTACAAGGAGGTCCATGTCGAAGCCACGGTGAGGATCCTCCATGCCGCCCGGAAAGCCGGTATCAAGAAGATCCTCTATGTCAGCTATTTGAAAGCCCGTCCCCGCTGCCTCTCCGCTTACCACGAAAGCAAATGGGAGGCCGAGGAGCTGATTCGCAAGTCGGGCATGGACTACACAATCCTCAAGCCTGGTATGATCTATGGACCGGGCGACCAGATGATCACCCAGATCGCAAGAGCCCTGGACACATCTCCTTTTTTCAGTCCGGTCAGCTCCTTCGGCATCATCGAGCCCGGGCTCAGACCGGTGGCGGTGGATGACATGGTCAGGATCATGGCAGCCGCCCTGCTCGAATCGAGATTGTCCAGAAAGACAGTAGCTGTACTGGGACCCGAGCGCCTCACCCTGAGCCAGATCGTCAGAAGAATCGCCCGGGTCAAACGAAAAATGTCTCTGGTACTGCCCATGCCGGTAATGGCGCACATGGTCCTGGCCGGGTTGAACGAGGCGGCCGGTAGCCCGGGTTTCCTCCCGACAATGGCCCAGGTCCGCATGCTGGCGGAAGGAATGGACGAGGTCCCGGCAGGATGCGACGAATTGCCGGAGAATCTCCAACCCGAACTATTTTTAACCGACGATTTAATAAAGGAAGCCTTAATTTGAATCAACCCGAGGCGGGTGGCAATGGGTTATGATCCGACCTTGATAACCGACGAATATATGAATTGTTATTGATGCCTTACTCCTCTCGATCTGTCGGACTGACTGCTCTGTCCGCCCTCATTTTCCTTGCCCAGGGAGCTGTCTGCCAGCCCGCCACGGCCGCCGCCGAGCCGGCGGATGAGGCAAACTGGACCATGCACTCCCAGAAAGGTGTCACCGCTTACAAAGAGCTCCGCTACGGAGAAGCCGATCGCGAATTCCGGGCAGCGCTTGTAGAAGCCGAGAAATTCGGACCGGACGATATCCGTCTGGCTCAGACCCTGACCAATCTGGGGGTCCTCCTCGAATTTCGCGGACATCTTGACAAAGCCCAACCCCTTTTCGAACGGGCTGTAAAAATCAAACAAAAGACCCTGGGCCCGTTCAACACCGACACCGTGGACAGCGCTTCCAGCCTCTGTATTTTTTATCTAAAGCGCAAACAGACAGCAAAAGCGCATCTGCTTTGCGACCGGATCATCGAGTACGGCGAGAAGCAGGTGGCAGAGCTGAACAATCTGAGAGCTAGCTTCAAGCATCTGGAGTCTTTCTACAGCCACCACAACCACGACAAAGTTCTCGAAGAGTCACGGGAGCAAGTGATTGCCGCCCGGGACAAGACCCTGCCCGTGGCCAATAACGACTTTCTCGAGCTGGCGGTGCACCTGGACCGCATGGGCAGCGCCTACGAGGCCTACCCGGTGCAGGGCAAGCACGGTCATTCCGAAAAGCTCTACAAGCTGGCGCTGAATATAAGAGAAAGAATTCTCTCCGGCAATCATCTCGCCCTGGCCGCCAGCTACGACAATCTCGGCAAGCTCTACGCCCAGGAGGGCAGACACTCTCTGGCCTCACCCCTTTTGAAGAAAGCCTTCGACCTGACCCGCAATACGATCGGCATGGCCAAGCCCCAGACCTATCAGCGCCTGGACGCCTGGAGCAAGACCCTGGACGCCCTGGGCAAGCATGCCCAGGCCGAGAGCCTCTACAGGCAGGCCCTCAATGCTTTCACTGAAGGCTACGGGAAAAATTCAGGCTATGTAGCCGACGTGGAGATCACCCTGAGCAATCATCTTGCCGAGCTCGGTCGCTACAGCGAAGCTGCCAGCCTCATGGGTCAGGCGATCAAGATCAAGGAAAAGCTCTCCGGCCCGCATCATGCATCTCTTGCCGGACTCCTCGATCAGTATGCTTATCTTCTCAACAAGACGAACCGGCAGAAGGAAGCCTCTCGGCTCCAGGCCAGAGCCAGCCAGATTCGAGGCTGAGCCTTACATATAAGAAGATCCGGAGCCGGGTAGAGCCACGGGCTCGTCGAGCTGGACCTGAATGATTGTACCCGTCGGGATGATCACGTCTTTGCCTTTGCGCAGGAGCATATCGGCAGCGCCGATGCCACCGCCTATAGCGGCACCGGACCAGGCACCGCGGCCGGCGCCACCACCACCGCCGGCGATTGCACCGATACCTGTGCCGAGACCGGCTCCAAGACCGGCTCCAAGACCGCCGCGAAGCAGCAATTGTCCGATTTTAGTTCCCCAGCCCTCGCCCCGGAAGACATCCTGGTTGCCGACACCCTTGTTCTTATACTTGCCGATGGACCCGACCAGATGAGCGTTTATCGGAATGGTCTGACCACCGGGCAATTGCAGACTCTTGAATTCGATGCTCAGATCCCCTGACCGGCTCAGCCTCCTGCCTGCGATAGACTCAGCCACATCGCCCTGGACCACTGTGCCGGCAGGAATATAGCCGCGCCCGCTCAAGGAGATATTCTGGCTGATCTCCCCTTCGATGAAATCACCGGGCTTGGCCACCTGGGTCGAGATCGCTGTGCGCAGCGAGATCGGAAGCATCAGACCCTGAGGAGCATAGACCGCCCCGCCTGGACGATACTGCCCGGGCTGTTGCTGCCCGTAGGGCTGGCCGTAGTAACTTTCCGGAGGCACACTGTAAGGACTGCTGCTGTAAACCTCCGGTCTCTGGGATTGAGGCTGCTGGTAATTGATCTGTTGCTGGTACTCAGGGGTTTGCTGCTGTTGCTGATACTCGGGCTGCTGCTGCTGCTGATACTCAGGCTGCTGCTGCTGATACTCAGGCTGCTGTTGCTGATACTCAGGCTGCTGTTGCTGATACTCGGGCTGCTGTTGTTGTGGATATTGTGGATACTGCTGATACTGGGGAGGCTGCTGGGGCGGCGGTGTCTGAACCCGATCCAGGGTGGGTGTTTCCTCCTGCAGTCCCTGGAGCGCCAGGGCGCCACTGCCTGTAGTGCTCAAGCCGGTAGAGGTCTGGGCACAAATGAGAATCAGCAGAAGAGAGCGTGACTTAAGAATTCGATTCATTCCTCGTATTGTAGACTGTTTTTTAGAGGGACATTTTTTAAATCATGGCCTCCAATCCCGCGATAGACCCTACATATTTGACAATGATCTGCGACGCCCTCACAGAGCTCGACTCGATTGTCAGCGACGGCGAGCTGGGAGCGTTATTGGTCGGCAGCGGCGTGGAAGATGTCTTCCCCAACTCCACGCGCCATCGACGCATTCTCTCTGCTCTCAGCGCCCAGCAAGATCGAGACGGCAACTCCGATTCGGTGTCCACATTTCTCAGACGCACAGCATTTCATATAAAGAAACGTCGGGGCGAAGACTCGTTTCTCAAATTCAGAGAAAAAATGTGCGAGATCCTCACATTTGCCGGCTATCAAATGGACAACGAAGGAAACATAGTAGCCCAGGAAGCCGGCAAGATGTTCCATGCCAGCGCCGAAGCCGAAAGAAGGGCGCAGTCCCTGAACCAGGCGGTGAAAGCCCGCAGGCTCCATCCTGACCTGCTAATCGCCGTGCGTCCCGAATATATGTCCGAGAGCGGCTATTTCCGGGTGCTGCTGGAAGCCGACCGCCTGCTTCTGGAAAAGCTCAAAGCCCGGTCCGGGGTCGGGGCGGACGGTCCGGTAGTAGCCGAGCATGCCCTGGCCTTCCCCTGGCAGGGTGTGCCGGTGCTGGCTATCAATGCCTTCGCCACCGAGACGGACCGGGCCGAGCAATTTTCCTTCATGTGCATGCTCAAAGCCCTTTTCCTGATGTTTCAAGACGAGGCCACGGGTACTTTCAGGAATCCCTGGCAGATGAGCCTGGAAGACGCCCTGGATCTACTGGCCCTTATCTCTTTTTTCCATCGCAAGATCGATCTGGCAAGACGCTTGCGCTGACTTGGATTGCCCGGCAGGCTCGGGCTCGCGCCTGAATTTCTTCCTGGCTTTGCGTATTTTCCCTCTTGGAAAGGGCGAAGCGGGAGGCTAGTCTTGCGTATGACCCTGAGACCCTGTCGTTTCTATGCCTGACAATCCTCTACTACAACTAGCCAGCGATCCCATCAATAATCCCAAGAAATCGGGAGCCCATGCCGGCGCCGGTATGGAAATCTTCGGAAGCGCTGCTGCCGAATTGCCCGGAGCAGCCCGAGATCTGGCTCTGGAGGCCTGGCACCATCCTATTGATGCCATCGCCGACTCGGCGCGGACAGTGGTGGTATCCGGCGTAATCGGCGGCGGACTGGGCTATATTCTTCCGGCTAAAGGTCCGGCGGCCCTTGCCGTAGCCGCGGCTTTCACGGTCCCGGCAGTCTGGCACGCCGGCAAACGCCTCTTCGGAGCCTATTCGGACTCCCTGGAGCCCGGCGCCGACACTGACGCCATTGCCAGAGGTCTGGCCCGAGATACGATTTCGGGAAGCTATCATTTCGCCCTCTCCATGGCCGGAGGCTATAAAGGCGCCGAATACGGCTCCGAGCTAGCCACTGCCAGCGGCATGGCGGGACGTGTGGCCCAGACAAGCCAGAGAGCCATCCTCAGCGCCGAGAATAGAGGTATGTTCGCCCTGCGCTCGATGCTGGGCAAAGAGCCGATTATCCCGCAAGGTCCTGCATCTCCGAAGTTTCCCGGGGGCGAGATCCATACCGAAGTAGGCGGCAATATCGCCAACACCACCCTCGATTCGAGACTTTCAGGGAGCGGACAGAGCCTGAGCAAGCCGGACATCCTTCCCGAAGAGCTGCCTTTCCTGCAGCGCAAGATGGCTATCGCCAACCGGCGCCTGGATCAGTGGACCCTCAGCCAGGGGAAAGGCCAGGGACCGGAAGAAATGGATATCTTCCTGGGCTCCACCCATGGTCACTCCCGCCGCAGCGACGGCATCGGAGAGCCCCCGGAGCTCTATGCCAGATCGAAAGAAGCCGGTCAGGATTTCACCGCCATCACCGACCACAACCACGCCACGGCACGCAAAGGTGTGCCGAAGGACGGACCGAGAGCCGAAGACCAGGCAGGCACTCCCACCATCGCCGAAGATCCGGCTCTTTATGCCCAGACTTTCGCCGAAGCCGAAGCAGCCACAGTTCCCGGCGAATATGTCGGACTCGTGGGTATCGAGCTTGGCACTATCGGCAAAGTAGGCGGGCACGGACACAACCATATCGATTTCGTCGGACCGGTGGATGCTCCTCTGAGTCCTCAAATCCACGGCGCCGCCAACTATCTCTCCGCTCTGGAAGGTAAGACCGGTCGCCCCCTGAGACTTGCAGACATTCCCAAAGAAGAGCTGCCGGGGCTTCTCGAGCAGATGAAGATCGAATCCATAGCTCCCGAGCGTCTCGGCGGCGTCAATCATATAAACCTTTTCGAGGTGCCCACCTTCTTCGAGTCGGTCAAACCTGCCAAATCAGGGCGCGGTCTTTTCCAGCGTTTCATCGGCGAAACCGGCGAATATCAAATCACCATGCCTGAAGTAGTGAAGATCAACGACGGGGACTTCAAGACCCTGGCTGCACATCTTTCCAATCTTAAAGACACCACCGGCGGAAGACCGGTCGTCCAGCTCAACCATCCTCGCTACCGGGCGGACGAGAATCCCAATTTGCCGCGCTCGGATCGGGGCCGGGATTTCGGTCAAAAAGCTTTCCGGAGCCAGAAAGAATGGCGCGATCAATTCGTCGATCCTTATGTAAGGCAGATCGAGTTGATCAAGGGCGGCGCCCTCACCCCGGAGCCGGTGGATGTCGTGCCTGCCGGTCATATCGACCCCACCAGTTTTGCCGGCTATATAGACAAAGGCGTGCACGCCAGCCCCACATTCGGAAGGGACTTCCATTTCGGAGATCCCGTAGGGAACCCCGGAGCTACAGGCATTCTAGCCCGCTATCTGGACAAGCCCAATCTCATGGACGCCCTCAGACAGAGAAGAACCTTTGCCACCACCAATGGTGAGAAGCTCCAGGGCACTCTCTGGGGCAATGACGTACACCCCATGGGAAGCATTCTCGATCAGGCAGCTGCACCGGAGCTTTCGCTGACCGTCAAGGTATCCGGCGACGTGGCACCGGACGCCACCTACAAAGTAAAAATTCTCGGCGATCGCAAGATCGGCGACAAAAAGCTCGCCGAAGTCATAGACGAAGTGGACGTGACCGGCGCCGAGTTGCTTCAAAGCAACGGCAGCGTCTCCTTCGATCCGATCAACCATGTGCTCGGTCATAAATCAGC
Organism: Cyanobacteria bacterium HKST-UBA02; assembly: GCA_020431945.1. The sequence goes on from JAGQHH010000307.1 coordinate 16,123, forward strand.
CTATTATGCCGAAATCAATCGAACCGACCCGATAACCGGACATACCGACAAGATGTGGACCGCTCCGATCTGGGTGGAGCCCCTCACCGGAGAGGGCCATTCCCTGATGTTCCGGAGCATTGCCGGCAACACCGGCAATATGTATTACGACAGCCTCAGGCATCGTTGAGGAAACACCTCTTTACATCTTGAAAATTAATCAAGCCCGTAACTGGGACGGCATCGGCGTTGCCAGGAGAAGAATGTGTCCACGATGGATGTGTTTTGCATATATCCGTTTAGGCAGAATGCCTTCGTGGAATGATAGATCTGGACTCTGACTTTAGAACCGATATTTATGATCTAAGGCTCAGACCAATGCCTACTTGCAAGCTGGCATACCAGCTACGCGTTCGAGGTCACGAGGGTCCAAATAAAGGCGCCTCCATCACTATAGATTAGTGATCTAGTTATGTAGTGCTGGCTGCCTGCCAAAACTCTCTGAACCGTAGCAACGGCTCAGAGACGCTGCATAGTGGCGATTGCTCGTCGAATTTAGAAGAAGAGGAGGAGGAAGAGGATATGAACGCAACCCAAAAGACGGCAAAAGCGAAGAAGGAAAAGAGCCTGCAGGGCGAATACTGCGGCATCAAGCCTGTCTTCGAGTACTGGTGCCTGGACTGTGACAAGTTCTTCAACAGCAAGGACTTGCTTCATGCGTGCCCGGACTGCCAATCGAGCATAAAAGACAATCTTGTCCAGATCTATATGGAACATGATCCGGAGCCCGAGATACTCAGAAAAATGAGCGATTATCTAGCCGGTTGAGAATCTGTACGAAGGCACAAGTAATAAATGGGTCTGTCACCTGGAGGGACAGACCCTATTTGTTATCATCTCATCTAAACACTTAAGCCCGGGGTAACTTTTGAAAATCTCAGCCAGAACAATCCTGTCGATCGCGGCCCTGGGCTTGCTCTTCCCTGTGCAGGCCCTGGCCCAGTCCCGACCCGTGGATGACAAATGGGCCCTGGTGGTGGGCATCAGCCGTTTCAAAGATCCGAGCATGAATCTCAACTTCCCGGCCAAGGATGCCTCGGACTTTCGAGACTTCCTGATCAAAGAAGCTCATTTCGCTCCGGATCATGTCAAACTGATCACCAACGAGCAGGCCACCAGAGCCCGAATTCTCACAGAGATCGGCGATACATGGCTACCTCATGCCGCCGGACCCAATGACCTGGTCCTCATTTATATGTCCAGTCATGGCAGCCCCTCCCAGATGGACAACGAGGGATTCAACTATCTTGTCGCCCATGACACCAAAAAAGATCAGCTCTATGCCACCGGCATCAGGCTCGAGAACCTTGCTGAAACAATCAAAGAAAGAGTGCACTGCGACCGCACCGTAATCATCCTCGATGCCTGCCATTCCGGTGCCGCCCGGGCGAAAGCCGGGGGCAAGAGCCTGGTGCGCCAGGGCAATTTCGACATCGGACAGATACCAATGGGCAAAGGGCTGATGCTCATCTGCTCGAGCCAGCCCCAGGAAGTATCCTGGGAATCCAAGAATTATCAAAACGGTGTCTTCACCAAACAGCTCATGGACGGGCTCAAGTACAGAGGCGAATTCACCAGGCTCGGCGAAGCATTTACCTATATGAAAGACAAGGTGCAGACAGAAGTGCTCCGGGACCGGGGACAGCTCCAGACTCCCATCGTGCGCAGCGCCTGGAAAGGAGACGACATCGTGATCGCAGCCCGCCCGGCAAAGCCCAAGCCGGGTCTGCCCGAGACCCAGACAACCGAGCCAGCGCCACCAGAGCCACCTCAGACAATAGCCATGAGCACCGGCTCCCAGACCATCGCTCCGCCTGTCAATGTCGCCACCATAGGCGGTCAGAATGTTGCAGTCAAGCTCCTCGACCGTGTGGCCATCCTGCCTGTCACCGGTCCCAACGAGATCATCCTGGACGATATATGGAAAGGATTCGCCCAGAAAGACAATATCGATGTGCCAAGGCGCCTGACCGAGGTGGGCTTCCGGCCGACGATTCAACAAGTGGTGAAAAAACGTCTCGCCAAATATCTGAAAGGCAAACCGGTTTTCTCCCTCGAATTTGCCGGTGAGAAAGGAAGCGGAACCTCTGACGAGGAGCTCATGACCATCGACCGCAATGCCATCTGCTCCGGTCCCGGCGTCTACAACTGGCAGGCCGCCGGCAACCTCAGCCAGGCGAAATATCTGGTGGAGATAACCATCCACGACATATTCTTCGAGGATCAGATGGGACACGATCTGGCCGGTGCCAGAATCTCGGCCAAGCTAGTCTCGGGGGAGACCGGCGAGGTGCTCTGGCTCCAGAAGAAAAAGAAATTCAGCCGCATAACCATGGCCTGTCACGACGACTCGATATTTGCCGAGGTGCGCAATTTCATCCCCAATGAGATTGCCGCTGCCATAGCCAAGCCCATCGCCAGCCTGATCAAAGATCAATAGCTAGGAGACCTCCCGGCGCTCACCCTTATCGTCGATGAGATAGCTGCCGGCAGGCAGTTTCTTCCCGGAAAGCAAATCGAAAACCACCGGAGTAAGATCAGGGAGCACCCCCGGCGGTGCATCAATGGCTATCAAGCCGAACTCGCGATCGTCCTTCTGCGGAAATTTACCCCGGCTCGATATCATGTTGTAGGGCGCTCCTTTGTTTGTCAGAGCCGTGGTGACATCGGCGAAAAGCACATCGAGATTAAAGCCCCTGTCTAAGAGCGGCACATAAACGAGAATCCTGGGTAGATCTCGATCTCCTGTGGGATGGCTGCCGGCTTCGATGAAATTCTGCTTCCAGAGTGCCGTTTTCTTGCGCAGGAGCTCCGCATCTTTTTT
>JAGQHH010000308.1 GCA_020431945.1 Cyanobacteria bacterium HKST-UBA02
AGCACAACTCAAGCAAACTGCAAGCCAAACAGAAAACCAGAACCTCAGAAAAGCCCTGGAAGAAATCGAGACAGCCAGAGCCGCCGACGCCGAGAAAGCCCGCACCGAAGCAGCGAAATCTTCCGCCACTATCACCACCCTCAATCAGACCATCGCCGACCTCGAGAGCCAGCGCCAGGCAGAGACAGAGAAAGCTCGCCTCGCCCAGGAGCGTGTCAGAGCGATGGAAGAAGAAGCAAGACAGGCTCGACTTCAGTACGAGAAAACCCTTGCTGAGCTCAATGAGCGTCTCAGACTGGCTGAAAGCGAAAGCGCCCGGCTGACCGAGACGGTAGAAGCGCAGAAAGCCGAGAAAGCAGCCCTGGAAGAGCGCCTTGCCGCCAGCGAGATCAAGCCGGTTGCTGAGCAAACAGTAGAGAAGCCCGTGGAGCCTGTGGCAAAACCTGCCGAAACAGAAGCCAAGCCCGTCGAGACCCAACAGGTCCCGGAACAGACAACCGAACAGCCCACTGAAAAGCAGGCAGAGCGCCCAACCCGCCGACCGAGAATCCTCGGCGATGCCGTCGCCCTGGAGACCCCGGCTGTCACCGCAGAAGCCAACGGGGACGGGACTTTCAAAGTTTCGGACGCGCCCCAGAGCAGTTTCGACGGCAAGGTCGAGAGCACCGAAAGAGTCTCCACCACCGATATCGAAGGACTGAAAGGCGAGATCGCCAGACTGGCTGCCTCCGGCGTCGAAGCCGATGCAGCCAAAGCAAGAAATCTCGAGACCGTCGTCCGCATCCTCGAAAACACCGGCAGCCCGAAGGTCCAGGAAGCCGCTCAGCGCTATATAGCCCGCCGCATTGCCGAAGGAAGATTGGCAGAAGGACAGGAAGCCGAAGGACTCTCGAGCGGTCGCCCGGCTGAAGCAGCCTTCGGAAAAGGCGTGGGTCTGGGCATCGTCGTCAGCGCCGCCCTTTCCTTCTATGTCGACTACCAGAGACAGGCTCACGGCGCCGAAGACTATGACGCCGCCGCCACCATAAGCGGTCGCTGAGTTCTACCTTAGAAAACTGTCGAAAAACCGGCAAATGGCGATAGATACGGATCCCCCTCTATTCCGTAATGGAGCCCCGACTCTTATGCCCGGTGATAACATCGTCCTGGCGGACAACAGCAAAGACACGACCCCGGAAAGCCCTCAAGCACAGACCAACAAAGCTGCCACCGAGAAGATGCTCGGGGACAGCCAGACGACCCCGGTCAAATCCGGCACGGAAAAATCCGGCTCCGATTCGACCGGCACTGGCTCCGACAATACCCTTGCCGCCTCCACATCGACAGACGGACCGGCGGTCCTTCCCGAGGTCGGCATCCAGAACGACAAACCGGCTAACCCGGAAGAAGCCCAGCGGCTACGTTTTCTCCAGCAACAGCTGATCAATATCTACGCCCTTTACCAGCCCCGGGACAATAACACCACGCCCGAGGAGATCGAGACCAGGAACAAGCAAGGTCTCGACGAGCTCTCTAAAGAAGCCCGGGAAGGAAAATTCGGACCGGCTACCAGAAAAGCCTATCAAGACATGACCACCTGGCTCGAGCGTTCGGCAGTGCCCGGCGCCATCACCGAGCTGTCCAGACTGTCGCTGCCCCTGCCGCCCGGCACTCCCCTGCCGCTTCCGGCGGACGCCCAGGGTCATCTCAGCGAGCCCGGCTATTATCGCGAGCTGGTCGCCTCGGGCAGGCTCAAGCCCGACCTCGGACTGAAGCCCGACAGCATTCCAGGCGATCGTGAAGTAGAGAAAATCGACGACGTCATGCGCTGGCTCAAAGACGTGGACGTCTCCGCCCGCACGGCAAGAGAAAAGCTTCAGGACGACATCCTCGAGCGCGAAATCAAAAAGATAGTCACCGACCCCGAGCAGCAACAAGCCTGGCTCGACAAGCGCAACTCCGATCCCAAAGAATGGCGCGCCGCCGCCATGGAAGCCGTGGACCTCGCCACCCGTGTCGGTCGTTATATCGAAGCCATGGACGGGCTCAACAGAGCCGGTCACCGTTTCGGTTTCAGCCTTCCGGAAGGCGCCGAAGTGGTTCGCGATGACAAAGGCAAAATCACCTCGGTAAAACTCGATCTCCCGGCCGATCTTCGTCTGGGACATCCGGAGAATGCCGAGAAGATGGAGAATCTCAAACGCTGGATGGCGGATCACGGCGAGCAGATCGATCAGGCAGTAAGAGAAGTGATCGAGCTCGAGAAAAATCCCGACCGTCTCCTCTTCTGGGGAGAAGTAGATGTCCCGGGCGGTCTGGTAAAGCTCGATGAGAAAGGCAATATCAATCAATTCGTCGACCGCAAGGACGCCGACGGCAGTGAGACCGAGCTCAATCTGGCCTCCATGGAATTCGATGTCGAAGAGAAGACCGTTGACGGCAAGAAGAAGATCGTCGTCTCCAACAGCGTCCAGTACCAGCATTCCAACTGGTACAACTATCTGAACATCGGCGCCGACGATGTCGGCAACCGCATCGATGTGGACAAGCGCGAATACGATCCCGAAGACTGGGTGCCGATCCGCAACGGCGGCAAGGTCGAGATCGTCCAGGCCAAAGATCTCGCCGACTGGCGCCTCAAACAGCAAGTTTTCCACTATGGCGAGAAAGCCCTGGTGGCAACCCTCGATGCAGCCATGCTGGTAACCGGTACCATCGAAGTTGCCGGTGCCGTGAAAGCAGCCCAGGCAGGGCGGCTGGTCATGGGTCAGGCGATCAAGCAGGGACTGAAAGGCGCCCTGCGTGCCACCGTCGGCGCCAGCGGTATCGTCAACAGTGCATACTGGAGCGAGTCAGAAACCGGTCGCGGCATCCAGACCGCCCGCGGTCTCTATTTCGTAGGCGAAGCCGCCCTCGGTCTCGGCGGCGGCGGTCTGCGCCTGCTCAATCGCATGCGCGGCGTCGAAGGAGTCGGCAACAGCGCCCATGCCGTGGTCGAATCCGAAATCAATGCCTCCAGATGGGCCACCACCTATAGATATGCCGACAAGGCTGCGAACCTCACCATGTATCCTTTCGCCTATCTGATCACCACCGACATCGGTCATCAGATCGAGACCCTCAACGACCTCGGCAAAGGCAACCCGCTGCACACGGCCATGCGCCGCGCCCAGGACGGTCAGGGCGATCATGCCCCGGACCAGACCGGCGAGCCCGCCATCGACAACAAGAAAGTCCAGAACATCGAGCTCGACAATTATGAGAGCCTGCTCGAAGGAGACAAGACCAATCCCGAAGTCAAAGCGATCCTCGATCAAACAAGAAAGCTCATCGAAGACAATGCCAGTCAGGAAGAAAAACAAGCTTACATAAAGACCCTGATGGATCGTTTTCTCCCCAACGGCGATGCCATCGTCGCCGAAGAGAAAAACGGCACCTTCGAGAAAGACCGCCAGGACCGGCACACCGCATATGCCGAGAGCCAGGACCGGGCAGTGCAGACAGCAGCGGCCCTCGCCATTCTCGAGCTCAATCGCGGCGAAGACGGCACCCTCCCCGAGACCCTCGGCAGCCGGGAAGTGGATGTCCCCTCTTATGAATATCAAGATACCGAATATGGTTATGAGTCCAGCTATGAAGTCACCCGCACCAAGCCTGCTCGCAAAGAGAGCCAGGAGCTGAAGACCTCCGACATAGCAGCATTTCTGAGACGCGAATTAGAGTCGCCAAAGCCCGAGTCCAGACTGGTGGCAAGCAGCGACCTGGCCCTGCAGCTCGGAGTCGCATCCGGTCGCGAAGTGGCAGGCGTCCTTCAAGATGTCATCGCCAGCGATACCACCAGCAAGACCGAGAAAGTCCAGGCGGTTCTTCGTCTGGGAGCCGTAGCCGATGCCCTGAAAGTCCAGGAGCAGGCTCAAGCCCAATCCATGACTCCGGAAGAGACTTTCAAAGACGAGTCCCGCCGGGTCGGTCTCACCTCCGGCGCTATCGAAGCTTATCTAGGCAATGTCGCCAGACAGGGCGGCAACGAGGACCTGCGCGCCGCCGCCGCCCTCATGCTCCAGGCCGGTGCCGAGAGCGCCCCGGCAGACAGACAGGCTCTCTTCAGCGAGTATGCTCGCAAGCTCGCCGAGAATCAGGGCACCGAAGGCGCCTTCGCCCGTTATGCGGTGGAGACCCTCTCGAAGTCTATGACCGACGGCAACAAGACCGGCGATCAGCGCCTGGTCGCTGCCTCCGGCCTCCTCGATCTGGTGGGAGCCGGCGGCGATGCCACCACATCCGATCCCCAGCTCGGCAGAAAAGCCTACGAAGCAGTTGCCAATCTCGTGGACAGCAAGAATGTCGATCTGGCAAGACGCGCTATCCAGGTCCTCAGCCCCGACGGGCTCGCTCTGCTGGACAAAGAGAATCCGCAGCTCGCCACAAGAGCCCGGGAGCAGGGTATTCAAATTATCAAAGACACCGCCGCCAGGGTCAGAGACGGCTCTCTGAGCTATGCCGACGAAGCCCAGAGAAGCGCTTTCTTCCAGGCGATCCTGCCCTTGATGAAAGACGGCACCCAGCTCCAGAAAAGCCAGACCGATCTTCTTCTGCGCGGGTTCATCGACCCGGCAAGCGATTCTTTTGCCGACATCTCCCCCAAGCTCAGACGTGCTTCCATAAGCGCCCTGAGCGACCTCGGCTCCCGGGGAGCCCTGGAAGTGATCCGCGATCGTCTCACCGGCTCGCAAGAGAAAGGCATCGAGCGGGACTGGGACGCCGGCGTTCGTTATGAAGCACTGAAAGCTCTCGAGAATATGAAAGACCCGATGCTCAGACCGACGGTGCTAGGTCTTCTGGATAAAGAGACCGATCCTTCCGTGTCCGGTCTTCTGCGTGAAGTGCGTTTCAGCCAGGAGCGCCTGGATCCGACATCCGAAGAGTATAAGAGACGCTATCAGGAAACCGCCGCCAGCCTCATGCACGATCCTTTCGAAGGCTGGGACAACCTGAAAGCCCAGGTGGACGCTTATCGCAACGGTCTGCCCCAGGCAAGCAAGGACCAGGCTCTCAGCTTGTTTATCAGGAAATGGCGCAACGACAATTACTGGATGCTCGATGGTGTCGAGTTCAACCGCTATCGCGACAAGAAAGGCCAGGAAGCTGCCGACGAGGTCTACTCGGGTATAGGCGGATTCTTCTCCTGGGCATTCTCCAGCGGCTCCACAGTACGCTCCGAAGAAAACAAAGCTCGCAACAACGAGCGCCAGAGAATCACCGATCGTCGCGACAGCGACTTCCAGGAGCTCATCGAGAAAGCTTCCCTGCGCTCTGTCGAGGGCATGAAAGCCAAGATGGCTCTGGTAGACATCCTGGTCAATGGCGGTCAGCCCTTTGCCGACAGCGAATCGGCCTGGGCTCAGCAGAAAGTCGCCGGAGCTATCAGAGACATGGCGCGTCCCGGTCAGGAGAACCGCGACTATATCGTCTGGGCTATCGAGACCGGTCTCACCAGCGGTGCCGGTATGGACCCCACAGCCAGGCGCTATCTCCTCGACGGTCTCGAGAACCTCACGAAAGAATCAGGCAATGGCGGCACCGCGGTCTCCCGCGAGCAAGCAGCCATGATCGCCGCCCGCGCTCTCGATCTGCAAAACAATCAGAGAGCGCCGTATCAAGCCGATCCTACGATTCAAGCACGACTGGTCCAGCTCCTCGGTCAATACAAGCACCATCGTACTTATCCGGTGCTCGAGGCTCTCGCCGCCGAGCGCAAAGGCACCGCCCTGGGCAACCAGGCCGAGTCCGTGCTTGCCGATCTGAGAGATTCGGTCAATGTAGTCTGGCAGGACACCGCTGCCGATCACACCACCACCCCGGCCGACCGCGCCAACAATCTCCGGTCGGTCCTGGGCGACAACAAAGACACCCAGATAACAGTAGAAACCATCATGGCTTCGATCAAAGGCATGCCCATCACCGGTCCGGGAGACCCCCGCCTGGCGATGCTCCAGATTGCTCTCAACGACAGCAATCCCAGAGTGAGACTGGCAGCCAGTTATGTTCTTTTGCAAGGGGCGGACCCTTCTACTTTCGATCTGTCGGCGGTAAGGAAATCACTGGAGGATATGAGAGATCATGGCGAACAAGCGGGATACAGGCGGGATGCCGTCGAGCAGCTTCGACTTCTGGAAGCGAAGTGACAGGCAAGACCGGAATTCTAAAGGCGGCGAATTTAGCAATGCCGAATTTACCAATGCCGAATTTAGCAATGCCGAATTTACCAATGCCGATCTTACGACAGCCGAAAGGGACCGGCTCAAGTTCAGGGTTTTCTGCGCCATCTCCGGCGTCGACCCGGAAGGAGCCGACGCGGCAAAACAACTGAAACAGCTCATGGACCGAGCCGGATTACAGAATCAGACGAATGACCAGGAGAAAAATCTGGAGCATCAAAGACAGTGCCTGATCTATGGGATAGATCCCTCCTCCTCCGAAGAGGAGTTGCACCGGGCCCGGTGCCATTACTGGAACGTCCCCGAGCTTCTCGCTCCGGATCGAAAGTCCCTCAACCATGTCCTGAAAATCCGGTATCATTGCCAGGATGAGCGTCGCTGAGCAAAAAAATAACACCCTCGCCTGGCTGAAAGCCAATATCCCGGCCCTCCTTCCCCGGGGGCTCGAGACCGGCGCCGATGCCATCGCCGAGCAAGCCAACCGGATTATCAGCACCGACAATCCCGACCGAGCCATGACCTGCCAGGTCCTCCCCGAGCTCGTCTCAACAGGACTGATCGGGTTGACCGACGCCTTCGCCCTGGTGCGCACCGGTTTGCTCTATACGATAGACCTCCCGGAGAACAGCCGGATCAACCTCCTCATGGCCCTTGCCGCGACTCTCTCGAGCCCGGCAAATGACTATGCCAACAAAAGCAATACGGTCTCGAGCAGGGAAGCCGGGGAGCTCATGATGAAAGTTCTGGAGGAGACCGCCGGGGGTCCCGAGAGACAGGAGCGTTTCACCATGAGCGCCCTGGAGATGATCGCCTTCACGGGATATCTGCCTGCGCTTCCGGTGGTGCAGGCCCTGGCCGACAAGCATCCGAGCCCGGAGGTCGGCGAGCGCGCCAGGAAAGTTTCGATCACCCTGAAAGACACGGTGAGGATCCTCTGGCACAACACTCAGGCCGACCTGGTCACCGGTCTTGCCGAGCGCGCCTCGATCCTCGAAAAGCATCTGGACGAGCCGGCTCTCAACACCGACGAGCGTATCCAGGCGCTGTTCGACGCCACGAAAAACACCCCTTTCGAGCCCATGGACCCGCGTATGCTGGCTATCGAGCGGCTTCTCTTCGAGACCGATGAGAAGCTCCGCCTCGCCGCCGCCTTCGTGATCGTTACCCTGCACCCGCTCGATAGCGGGCTCTTGCAGGCGGCCATTAGAGCCCTGGCGGAGATCGGGGTGAACGGGCGCCGTCAGGGCTGCTGCCGGGAAGCGTCCCTGATTCTGGAAGAGATAGAGAAAATCGAGCCTGAGCTGAAAACCGAGATCGAGCTAGCCAGACAGGCTGCCAATGCACGCTTTCTGGAGCGTTTCGGCTTCAAGCTCTGAGACAAGCTCAAGACAAATTCAAAACGAGTCCCGAACAATCTATAGATTGAAATTCTTCTCGGAAGCCACGGACATGCGGTCCAGCTTGTTGACGAAGTCGTCGGCGATGACGCCCACGGCATTGCTGATCCCGTGGTGAAACACGGTGAAGACAATGAAGAGACCTAGCGCTACCAGAAGATAAACGCTGCCGTATTCGCTACTGGCAGAACCGGATTCGTCTTTGATGAAATCGTCGAGCACTGTTTTGCACCTCACTGACTGGAAGAGAATATAGCCCCGACATATATAAGTAAAGACGGAAAATACGAATCTTTGGGCATTTCGGGGGTTCGGGCCTGAAACCTGGCTCATAGAAGGGGACTATGAGCGCCCTCTTATTGACATCGCCACTTGACAAGCGTAACGTCGAGGAAAAGGAAACAGCAAGGAAGCTATATCAGTACCTCGCCAAAGGGAGGTAGACATGTTCACGCCCGTATCAGTACATCCGCCAGAGCACTGGCAACACGATCACACTGAAAGGAAATATCAACGCCTGGACGAAGGCGACGGCAGCCTCCTCGCGGACAGCCTGGCCACCCTTGCCGGGAGCATCGACAGGCTGCTGGGGAGCCTCTCAAGGGCTTACAGGCGCTGGCGGCGCACAAGCAGGGTGATTCTGGGACGGCGTCTCCAGGATGCCCAGAGCCACGCCATGAGCAGGCAGGAGATCGAGGAGCTCCTGGCCGACCCCAATCCGCTGGTTCGCATGGAGCTCGCCTGGAACGACTCGGTGCCGGTGCGCGTTCTCCAGATACTCGAGAAGGACGACGAGCCGGTAGTCTCCGAGGTGGCCAGACTTCGTCTCAGACAGATGAGAGCCGCCTGAGCAATTTATTTGATGATAATCGGCTCGCTGCCCTTGGACTTGGGGACATAGTCCTTATAGATCGGGGACTCTTCATAGCGGAACTTGCGCACGGCGCGCCGCACCGGCGGTGGTGCTGTCGTGGTACCGCCACCCGGCAGATTGGTGCCTGCTGCACCAGGAGTAGTACCGGGCTTCTTGGTGCCGTCCTCGGTGCTGAGGGATTCATCCACCGCCTCGAGGGTGTCTTCGAGCTGCTCCTCATCGCCCGGCGCGCCTTTATGGAACAGGCCGCTCAGTTGCCGGGAAGCGCTCATCCAGGCAGCCCCCAGCTCTTCCTGGTGACCGCTTGCATAGAACAATCCGCCTCCGACAATGCCCAGCACCAGTATCGTGAGCCCTCCGACGGTGAGAAGGGTTCGAATGGGCGACTGGCGCTGACCGCCGATCTTGAACTTGTCCGTAAGTTGAATGACTACGGTCTGCTCCTGCTCCATGGACTTCTGCTTGAGCGCCACCAGATTCAATATCGAGGTCTTCAAATCCCGCTCGGACTGCCTGGCAGTCATGATCTCGTCATAGTCGGTGACATCGAATTTGCTATCCTGCGCGGCTGCCTGCCCTGCGGCACGAGCAGCCTTGGTCTCGCGAACCGAAGTGATCCAGCCTTCGATACCGTCCCTGAACTCCTTGATCGCATCGAAGCGCCAGTCTGGATCTGTCTCCATGGCTTCGTAGACGAGCTGGCTGAGCTGCTGGTTGTTGATCAGGTCCGGACGCATTTTGGTGACGGGATCAGGCATGGTCTCGGGATCGCGATGGGCAGCGATGATCTCGTCCGAGTTCTCGTAAGGGTAAGGCAGAGCTCCGGTGATGAGTTGATATGCGACGACACCGATACTGTAGATGTCGCTCTGCGCTCCCGGGTCGAAACCATCGATGATCTCGGGGCTCATATACTGCGGTGCTCTGAGCTTCTTGCCGCCTCCGACGAAATTACACAGCTCCCTGTGCAGGGACGGCGAGCCGAAGTCCAGCACTCTGACAGCGATCGATCCTTTTGACTCGAGGAGGAGAATCTTACCGGCGCTGAGGCTACCGTGATAGACACTGCCTTCATGAGCAGTGACAAAGGCATCGGCGAGTTGAGTGAGCACCCCGGCTATGTCTTCTTCCTTGTCCACACGCCCGACACCTTCGAGCAGCTCGGAAAGAGTGATGCACTCCGGATACTCATAAACTAGAAAAGCCAGCCCCGAGTCGTCGCTTTCCGCCTCGAGTAGCCGGGCAATTGCCGGGTGCTCCAGGCTGCGACTGCGAATCTCCTGGACGAACTCTTTCGCATCCTCGACCCGCTTGAACTTGCTTACTTTGATCGCCACATGACCGACGACATTGATACCCTTGCCTACATATAAAGCCGAGACATCATCGTGAGCCAGCAGTCTGTGCGCCGAATAAGTATCGAGAATGACTTTATTGAGAAAGCGATCGACTTTCACGTCGCTGCTCGCATCGGTTGCTACCGGAGCAGGAGCAGCCGATTCTCGAACAGATTCTGGAGCAGGCTCGGGCGTAGACGCTGAAGCAGGGGTAGAGGCTGGCACAGGTCCGGAATCGAACTGGCTCGCCTGGGCATCCGGCTCCGGCGCCCCGAAGAGCTTCACCGACTCTTCCTGGGACTGGGCAGGCTCTCCCTCTTTGATATCGAAACGAACCGGGCTGAAAGTGCTGAACTTGCCGGAATCGAATCCTACTCGAAAAGCTTCCGCGTCCTCATCACTTCTAGCGTCGACCTCCTGGTGGTCTTCGTCTTCTTCAATTTCTTCGTCTTCTTCCTCGGCTTCATCTTCGTCTGCTGCTGCTTCTTCTTCCGCCGGAGCGCCGGCTCCGACGACTTCAACCTGGCTAACCGGAACTACCGGACCGGAGTGCCAGCCATCGTTGCTGCCTGCCGTAGTTTCGGTTCCTTCCCCACTGGTCGAGGACGGGTCCGGCTTTGTAGCCCAGCCGATATCGTCGTCGTCGTCCTCTTCCGGCTCTTGCTCTTCTTTCGGAGCCTCTTTCTCTTCGGCGGGTGGTTCCGGGTCGTCCTCGAACTCCTCGTTGGGAATGTCGTCGATCTCGAGATCCGTCGGCAGACCGACCGGCTCGCTCGGAGCCTCTTCTCCTTCGGGCTCCTGAGCTTCCTTTCTCATGTCATGCTCGAGCTGGCGGATGAAAGGAAGAGGGTCGCCCTCTACCGGCGGAAGCGGATTTTCATCAGACCCGGGCCCGGAGCCGGAGTCGGAGTCGGAGTCAGAATCAGAGCCGGAGGCATCCCCGTCCGAATCCTCGACCTTTTTCACCAGACCTGACAGGACACCTTTTTTGGGAGTCAGGACGACCTCGGAGATAACGGGTTTGACCGGATCTCCGTGGTTATGATTGTGATTTCCTTCGGGCAGGCCGGTGGCTCCCCCTTCCGGGCGAGCATCTGGCGAATCTTTGGTGTCACCGGGTTCACCGGTGATCCCGATGTCTTTATCGTCTTCCAAAGCGAGTCACGAGAAAGTGCATCCAGCTTCTATTTTCCCGACATATAGATAATACCAACTATTAGTTATGATCTTGGCAACATATGATCACTCGAAAGTGTTACTGAATTCAAGCGATTAATCTGTCGATCATGAGCCTGGCTGCCCCCGGTCCGGATTATCAGAACCTCGCGATATGACAATCGGACAGATAAACTCGAAGATGATACAGACGGTCATCACAAAAGCCGTGAGAATGTCGATTGCTTTTATAGAGTAGAAAAGGAGCGCTCCGGCCACGGCATAACCGAGCACGAAGCCGTTGTTCTCAAAAAGTAGCACCCTCGAGACATCGCCATAGGCGGTGGCACGGCTCTTGAGAAACCAGCCTGCATAGCCGCTTATCAAAATCACCGCAAGCAGGACGCATGCCAGCGACCAGGGCGTGAAAGGCGCCGACCTGGTGACCAGGGCCGCCAGCCCGAAGAAGATCAGGGCAGCAACCTCGAGCTTCATTGCCAGATATCTGTTGTTCACCAGTTTCATCCCGGCAATCGAGCCCAGAAGCCAGAGAGCGATGAGAGCAAAATAAAACAGAACGCCGGCCCCCTGGGAGTAGATAAGATGGAACACCAGACCGACCTGGGCGCTTCCCAGCCAGAATCCATTGACGGTCAGATCGAAGTTCTCGCGGTTCCTCATTTAACCGCCTCCGGCAGGTGCTCTCTGGCAAACAGGAGAAGGGCAGCGAGATTCTCGCTGTCATGGGGTCTGGTATCGCCGACGATGGTGCGAAAACCATGGTCGTCCAGAATCTGGAAGCCATGTCTTTCCTCGACTCTCGCCTGGTCCCTCAGCTCTTCGATAGCCGGCGGAAGTTTCCTGGCGCAATAGAGAATCGTCAGACCGAGGGACTCCCCGGTGATTGCCCTGAGATCAGCAAAACTCTTGCAGGCGCTGGCGCCGATGGATTTGGCAATAGGATCGTCGACTTTATAAGAGCAAGTATTGATAGCGGCGATGCCACCATCTTTGAGACAACGATTGAGCTCATCGAAAAAGGTCGGCGTGTAGAGCAGCGCCGTCTGCACATGAAAAGGCGCCGGTATATCGAGCACGATGAGATCATAGCTCCGGTCGGGCAGCCCGGCTATGATCCTGCGAGCATCTCCGATCTCGAGCTTGAAATCGGAAGCGGAAAGCTTGTTCAGATCGCCGAAATATTTCATCCCGAAGTCAGCGACCTTTTTGTCGATCTCGATGGTGGTCACATCGAAACCCTGACGCACCAGATAGCCTGTCGATGAGAGGCTCCCGGAGCCGACTATAAGAGCCTTGCCCTTGTTCGCCACCATTCGGCCAGGAAGCTCGGCAATGTAATAATTGAACCAGTAGAGATCGCTTGCGTCGTAATAGGGGACACCATCGAGATAGAGGGTCCGGTCCTTGCCTTCGGTGACCACATCGATCCTCTGATAAGGCGAATAAGTGACCGCCAGAAGGTGCGGATCTTTCTGCTCCCAGTAGCACCGGTAGTAATACTGAGCCGCCTGGGCGTCCAGTAACGGATAATAAAAAGCGACCAGAGTCGAGGCGAGAAGGGCAGGCACGGTGAGGAAGGCGCTCCTCACCGCAAGATGCAGGGCCAGGACGATAAAAGCATAGAAAGCAACCAGCAGGCACTGCCAGTTGGGCATCAGTCCGATGAGCACCAGGGCCAGTACCGCCCCGGCCAGCTCCAGGCAATAGAGCGTGACGAAGTCGCCACCGCCGCGCACTATACGAGGCAGAAATATGGCGAAGAATGCCGAGTAGAACAGCCCGGCGCCCAGGAAAACAACGAGCATTGCCACATGCTCGATATTGAGGGACATCAGATATGCCACCAGGGCTCTTACACCAAACGGCACGACGAGAAGCGAGACGAATGTAACGGCTCCCCAGGCGGCGAGAAACTTCGCCCCGACTCTGTCAGCGAGATAATAGGCGATGCTGGGTCCGATGAGGATCATGATCACCGCAGCCACGGTGATCAGCTCGGTGGAAAAGAAGGACGAGCCGATCTCCCTGACCGCTATGTACTGGGTCAGCATGAGGACCGCACCGCAGTCCACGATAAGCAGATTGTCCCTGGTGATCTTCACGGCGCTAACTACAAATTCTAACCAACCAGCTCGGAGGCCAGGACAATCCTGCTGCTTCCTTCGCTGGTGGCTCTGTCTCTTGCCACCTCGGCGGTAGCCAGAAGCGAGGCCATGTCCTCGGCGTCGTCAGGGAAAGAAGCCACCCCGATAGCCATATTGCTGGCGGCAAAGCGGAACTCCATGGAGGACGAGAGCATCGACTTGATTATCCGGTCGGCGATGGTGGCAGCGTGCATGGCGTTGGCCCCCATGAGACATATTGCCACGCCGTGCTCCTCGTAATGGGAGATGATTCCCTTGAAGCCCTGAACGCTGGCGATGCAGCGGGCGAGATCTTTGTAGCCGTCGACGTTGAGAATGGGCTTCATCTGATTGCTGGATACTTCCACCGAAAGAGTGTTTATCAGAATGATCGAGAGGGGCCGCTCGGCGGAGAACTTGAACTCGTGATCCACCAGGTAGAGAAATGCCGGATAGCTGAAGAGCCCGGTGTCACTGCGTAACAAGACCGCGTTGATAGGAGCGATGAGTGCCGGATCGAGATGCTTGGGCTCGACCTGAAGACGTTTGCTATCGACGACGCTGGCAACCGTCACCACCTGTCCCCGGAGCAGAGCCGCCACACCGCTCACCCACTGGGTGCGGCTGAGCCTCAGAATCTCGACGATGTCGAGCACCCGTTTGCGCCCGTCGATCTGGAGATAGATAGCCTTGAGAAGACTCATGTCCTGGGCTTCGCCCTGGCTCATGATCGCCTCGAACTGTGCCTCGGAGAGATTGGGATTGGTACGGCCCAGCACGGTGTCCATGCGCACGCCGCAGGCTCTTACATACTCGGTGTTATCCAGGAGCAGGCAGCCCTCGAGGATCATGGTCTCCATGACCTTTTTGATGGTCCGCTCGTCGGTCTTGAGCTTGGGCTCGAAGTGGAATTCGCCGTCCTTCCAGCAGATTACCTGAATGAAGCACTCCTCGCCACTGCCCCTGGTGCCCTCGGCGTGCACCGGAGCACCGGACTCGAAGAAGATATCGGCATAGGCAGCCTGTCTCTGAATCCGCAATCTGCCTGACATCTCTCCCATGGAGATGGACTGCAAGAGGGTCGTGATGTGCAAGACCTCGAGATTGCCGGTGAGAGCCTCCGGCATCAAGGACATCTCTTTGATCGCTTCGATAGGAACGCGGTCGAAGGTCTGCTCCAGAATCCGCTTGGCCTCGTTCAACTTGGTCTTGGAGAGGGCGGGCTGCTTCTGGTCCCCGTGAAAAGTAGTGTCCGGAACCCTGGTCGTTTCGTTGAGCACAGCCTTCTCGATGCTGGTCGCCACCTCCTCGGCGTCATCGGCATGGACCGACAGGATCCTGTGGTCGTTCTTGCCACCCAGCATGTAAAGCTGCCACTCGAAGGTGAACCCCTTGGGCACGTAGCGCAGGGCGAGCTTGAACTCCATCTTCACTTCGGCATCGTTCCAGCGATAGAGGAATTTGACGTCTTTTCGCCGGGCGGAAGCGACCATGAACTTCTTCAAGTCCTCAGCCGTCGGACGCTGGTCTAGATGCTGCTCTTTTTCGGGGTCACTGGGCCATTTGAACATCGAGTAGCTCTGCCTGGAGGAGAATCGGTCGGAGTGCTGGCCTTTTCGAAGTCAAGGGATCGCAATATAGAAAGAAAGCCAGACTATGATTCTACACCCTATATTTCTATCGAAAGCCTTGAAAGTGAAGAATTTCGAGACAGTGGCGCAATTTCGGAATATTTATCGAAATCTTGAGAGCCCGAGGTAGTCAGGTGGCGATTGCGAAACTGCCGGTATCAAAGGCGGTGCCGCCGCTGATTAACGGCTCAGGAAGCAGATATAGGGCTCCACCGCCACTTTCTCGCCACGGCTCTTGAGAGCCGCAATCTCGGTGAGAAGGACCCGGAGCCGGTCGAAAGTCTCAATGTCGAAGCCCGATAAATTTCGGTCCTCGCGGCTGATACCGGCAGCCTCCACCAGGGCAAGACCATCCCGCACTACCAGCTCGAGGTCCTCTGCTCCATAGGTAATCCGGCACTGGGAGAGAGCTTTCAGCTCTTTGCCCTGCAGATACTGCCGGGCTGCTCCGGTGAGCAGGGACTCGATCCTGGCGCAAACATCCTCGGGAGTGATTTCGTCGTTCTCTTCTAAATCTTCGTCCTCACCCTCGTCTTCTAAATCATCGGTTTCCTGCAAGTCTTCAGAAAGCGCGTCTTCCTGATCTTGCCGGCTCGCCTCTTCACCTTCCTCATCTTCATTTTCTTCATCCTCACTTTCTTCGTCTGCAAGCGCTTCGACCAGACGGATATAGTTTCTCCAGGAGCGCCAGAGACGCATGCCGATCAACAAGAGAGCCCCGGCACCGATTCTAGAGAAGGGAGCCAGACCGTGACGAGCGAGGAACATCTCGAGACCGGTCTCGATCACCTCCGGCTCCGCTTCCTCATCCAGATAGACCAGCTCAGGCGAGATCTCCCCTTCCTCGATGGCATCGCTGAGAAGCCTGATATTACCGATAGTGCTCTCGCTGCTGAAAGGACCGATATGATGCACGTCATCACAGGCGGTGGCTGCCGACTCGAAGTCATCGCTGTAGAACCACACTCGTCTGTCGTTGTTCTTGAGGCTGGCATTATAGGGAGGGTCGTATCGCTTGATCTCCTCGACCTCCAGAAGCGCCGCCTCGAAAGGCGTCCGGCAGACAGTGTAGTCGAGATCGCAGACTTGTGTGAGCAACTCGAAAGAGCTGGAGGTCTTGCGCTTGCGCCCGCGAAAATGGCTGTTGACACGACTCTTCAAAGAAGTCGCCTTGCCCACATAAAGCACCCGACCCTGCCGGTTGAGCATACGATAGACGCCCGGATTATCGGGCAGATTGAGACGCTTTTCCGGAGAAAGCTGATACTGCAGCTTGCCTGTCCGGCGCCGGGCCTTTGTGCTCAAGAACTCATCCAGATCACCGCGGGTAGTGACCCCTTCTTCCGCGAGCCTGGCGGCAAGGTGCTTCCAGATCTCGCTCGTGGTCCCCACATGACCGGGAGCACGTTTGAGGTCCTCCAGCTCGATCCCCAGAAAACCGCCGAGAGCCCGGATGCCTCTCGAAGGCAAATCCGGATAGAGACGCCGGGCAATCTCGAAAGTACAGACCGGCGAGAACGGCATCTGCTCATAAGGACCATGCTGCCCGTTTTCCCCATGTTCTAGAAACAACTCATTGAGAAAAGGCAGCTCGAAGCGAGCATAATGAATCAGGCAGAGAGGCGGCGAAGGCAAGAGCCCCAGGGCTTCTTCCAGTGCCATAAGAGCATCGGACGGCGGCCGCGCCTCGACCATATCGTCATTGTCGATGCCGGTGAGCGACACTATCCGCGGTGGTATCGGCTCACCCTCGGGCTGCTGGATCAAATAGCTGACAATGGACGGCTCTTCCGCGCCGGCAGCCGAGGTCAGACAGTAAGCCAGCTCCAGAAGATTGCCGGTGGCGGGACTGGCCCCTGTGGTTTGACAGTCCAGTATGAGCACAGGCGTATCCACGAGGCGATGGTCGCCCCCGGATGTTTTCCCTCGCTTCTTCTTATCAGGCAAGACTCCAGAATTCATTGATGTCCTTCAATATACTATTTGATACGAGCTCATTTGCCGAGTTGTCGAACCAGTAATCAGGCATTGCCTTGCCATAGGAAGGCTCGACAAAGCGCCGATCCAACAAAACAATCAAGCCCCGGTCCTTCTCCGAGCGGATCACGCGACCGGCGCTCTGTATCACTCGGGACATGCCCGGGTAGACATAAGCATAGTCGAAGCCGTTGCCATAATTGCGCTCGTAGAAATCAGCCAGGAGATTGCGCTCGATATCGAAGACCGGCAGCCCGGGACCGACGATAATCACCCCGATGAGCATGTCTCCCGGATAGTCCACACCTTCGGCAAAGACCCCGCCCTGCACGGCAAA
Organism: Cyanobacteria bacterium HKST-UBA02; assembly: GCA_020431945.1. Next base: position 17,050 of record JAGQHH010000308.1, read on the forward strand.
AAACACCGCCGGCTTGCCCGGCGTCCGGAGCCGATCGAGATATTGATCGATAGCGGCGGCTTTCATCTCGCGCTCTTGAAGAAGCAGCTCGGCAGCGCTTTTCTCCAGGTCTTTACGAGCCAGGGCAGCGACCCGGGAGAGAAACTCGAAGCTCGGGAAAAAGACCAGATAGTTCCCCGGTCGTTGCGACACTATACGGCAGACAGCCTCGGCGATCTTCGAATAATTCTTCTCCCGGTCGGCGTATCTGGTCGAGACCTGGGGAATCACCATGAGCTTGCGATTGCGCGCCGGAAATGGCGAAGGCAGCTCCTTCGTAGTGAGGTCATGAGCATCGAGGCCCAATAAACGCTCGAAACAATCGAAAGGCTTCAGTGTCGCCGAGAATGCCACCACCGATCGCACTCCCTGATAAGACTCTTTCAGCCTGGCAGCCGCGTCCAGACAGAGAACCTTGAGAATGCCTCCTTCCCTGATCTTCCAGAGAGTCACCGACTCGCCGCCCTTCTGAGTGAGGGCCTCGACGAATTGCTGTACTTCGAAAAGCAGAGTGAGAGCCGGGTCCCCGCGGCTTATCAAAAGCGACCCCGAAAGATAATCGCTCACCGCCCCGGAAATCTTCTCGGCGAGCTTCTCGAAACGACCGGCATCCACCGTCACCGGCTGGTCCTTTCTCGTAGCCGGGCGATGGCTCCGGACAATCTCCATGAGCTCTTCTAACAAGCCTCGAAATGAAAGCGAGAAAGCAGGAGGCAGAGCCTCGATGGCTTTGCTCATCTCGCCGAGCCCGGCCAGTGACAGCTCGGCGCTGTAATAGCCCGCCACACGATCCGGGAGATTATGCGCTTCATCGATGATCAGATTGGGCGCCTCGGCTTTGATCCCCAGGCGAGGCTGGAAGCGACCCATGATATTGCGCGGCGAGAAAACATAGTTGTAATCGCCGATCACCACATCGGCCCGACTTATAGTATCGAGCGAAAGCTCGAAGGGGCAGACCTTGTACTTCTTGCCGAGCTCGATGAATCTGTCCCCATCGAGATCAGGAGTCGAGCAAGCACGGTCGACGAGATTGTTCTCCTCCACCTTGCTGTAATAGTCCCGGGCATACTGGCAATAGTCAGGATTGCAGAAGACCTCTTCCTTGAGACAGAGCTTCGCCTTGGCAGTCAGGGTGAGAGATCTCAGATCGGGATTGTCCCGGCGCAACTTCTCGGCAGCGTCTTCCGCCACCCGGTGCTGGCTGTTCTTGGGAGTCACATAGACGACCTGGTCGCCCCGCCCGAGGGCTTCTTTGAGCGTCGGATAGAGCACCCCCAGGGTCTTGCCGAGACCCGTAGGCGCCTGGATCATGGCGCGCCCGGCGCCCTGCACAGACTCTTCCACACAGTCGATCAGATCCTGCTGTCCCGGACGGAGCTCAGGAAGCGGAAATTTCATGGTCTCGGCGATCTTCTTGCGCCGCTCCTTTTGCCTGGCAAGCATGCGATATTCGGAGACCACCGCCCGGAGACGCCGGGCAAGCCAGCGCTCGTACCATTCGAGATCGAGCCGGACGGGAAAAACGATGACATCCCCGTCCTTGGAAGAGACCAGATGAAGCTCCAGCTCCGGAACCTCGCCTTTCTCCTGGTACCAGATATAGCCATAAGTGAGAAGCTGGAGGATGTATGGATGGTCCGGCTCTTCGGTAAGACGCCGTTTCAGCCCCCGGATATCGAAGTCGCTCTTTACCTCTTCTAAGCAGATTGAGTTAGAGGGCTCGCCCGGTCTTACCCCGCAAGGTCTTACCCCGTCAATGCGCCCCCTTACCTGTATTTCAGCTTCGATTTTAGCCTCTAATTTTGCTTCGGGCTCCCCCGAATCCGAGTCGCTGCGGAGCTCGAAACGCCTGTCGGACTTGACCTCGATCTCATAGCCCTCGATCTTCTTCTTGCGACTATTGAGATAACGGCTGTGCGCCTCCTGACCAGCCTGGGCCAGACGGGCGCTGGCGGACTGGCTCTCGATATGACCGCGAGCCGGGCAGGGCATGGCGAAGTCCCGAACCGCAAGCCTGACGGTGAGTTTGGCAGGAGACGTCATAGTAAAACAGACCGAAACTTAACTAGAATCTGGACCATAGATATGTATGGTACGACTGTTCTACTTTCCGGTCAACGGAGACTTTATTTATTAGGCCGGATCTTGTCAGGATGCGTGATCTTGACGCCGCAATGCGTACAGTGCGGGAAATCGCCTTTCCAGTTCTTCGGGAAGACGTGACCGTTGAGCTCGCAGCCCTTGGTCTTGCTCTTCTTGGCTTTCGGGATCAAAAACCCGAAAATGCCGAATATACCTGAGAACAAGCCCCCGATCTTACGGAGGAGGGTGACATGGGGGGCAGACTCCTTCTGCACCGTCACCTTCATGGCCTTGATCTCGTGATGAGTGATTCTGGTGGGTCTGCGGGGCGGCTCCGAGCCGGTGGGCAGACCACGCTTCTCATGGACCATATTGAGGAGCGTATCCTGGTCAGTGGGCTCCTCGCCCTGATAATCGGGATCATCGTTATACGGGTTCATATTCGTGTAGCTTCAAGAGATAGTAAGGGTGATTCTCCATATATTCCCACTATCGGATAGTTTATCCAGTTTACAAGTAGCTACTTTGCGCTTTATCCGACAGATTTACTCGTCAGCTTTATGAATAGAAACAGGCCGATCCCTGAGAAGCGTCACTGGGTCTGTTAAAATTCGAATCCGCTTGCGCTTTTTTGGAGTAATGAAATGGGTAAAACCGTTGGAATAGACCTTGGTACAACCAACTCGGTAGTCGCCGTCATGGAAGGCGGCCGCGCCACAGTAATACCTAACGCCGAAGGCGGCCGCACCACACCATCGGTGGTTGCATTCAACAAGACCGGCGAGCGTCTGGTCGGCTTGCTTGCCCGCCGTCAGGCCGTGGTCAACCCGCAGAACACGATTTACTCTATCAAGCGTTTCATCGGCCGCCGCTACGACGAGGTCACCGAGGAGCTCAAGACCATCTCCTACCGCGTCAAGCAAGCCCCGGACGGCGGCTGCCGCGTCACCATCAAAGACAAGGACTACACCCCGGAAGAGATCTCGGCCATGGTCCTTCGCAAGCTCAAAGAAGACGCCGAGAAATATCTGGGCGAGACGGTAGACTCCGCCGTTATTACAGTTCCCGCTTATTTCAATGACTCCCAGCGCCAGTCTACGAAAAACGCCGGCACCATCGCCGGTCTCGATGTACTGAGAATCATCAACGAGCCCACCGCCGC
>JAGQHH010000309.1 GCA_020431945.1 Cyanobacteria bacterium HKST-UBA02
TGCTCTATCTGCCGCGCCGCTATGATGACTACACGCAGCTCAGCCCGATAGCGAAATTGCAGCCGAATGCGCAGGTCACGGTGATCGGCGTCGTGCGCCACACTGAAATTCGCGCCGGCAGCGGCGGGCGGAAGGACTATACCTTCGTCATCGACGATGGCAGCGCGCTGCTTTCGGTGATGCTGTTTGGTCAAGGGCAGTTCTACATGCAGCAGCGCATTCGCATCGGGCAGCAACTCGTGCTGCGCGGCATCACGTCAATCTTCCGCAACCGGCTGCAAATGACCAATCCCGATTGGGAAGAGCTTGACGCCGACGACCTGCAACTCGCACGCATCGTGCCGGTCTATTCGCTCACGGAAGGCTTACGCCCGAAGACACTGCGTGACGCGATCAGGCAGGCGCTCGACTACTGGGCGGAGCGCATCCCCGATTACATCCCGGAAGCGACACTCGAACGTACCGATCTGGCCGATCTCGGCTGGACCCTCAATAACCTGCACTTCCCGGAAAGCTGGGATCATCTCAGTCATGCCAAGCGCCGCTACGTCTTCGACGAACTGCTGCTCTTGCAGCATGCCATCCTGAGCAACCGGTTCGCCTGGCAATCCACGCCCGCCGATCCGCTGTCGATGGACAACGAGGCGCTCGACGCCACGCTACAGGCCATATTCCCCTACACATTGACGAGCGCCCAACGCCGCGCCATCGAAGACATTCGCGGTGACATCGCCAAACCGATCCCAATGAATCGCCTGCTGCAAGGCGATGTCGGGTCCGGCAAGACAGCGGTCGCCGTGACCGCGCTGGCGATCGCTTTCTCGCAGGGCAAGCAGGCCGCGCTCATGGCGCCTACGGGCATCCTGGCTGAGCAGCATTACCGCAACGTCGGCGCGGCGCTGGCGAAGATGCCAGGCGAACGCAAGCCCGTCGTTGCCCTGCTGACCGGCTCACTGACGGCAGCGGAGCGTGATCGTGTTTACGCGGGTCTGGCAGACGGCAGCATCAACGTCGTGATCGGCACACATGCCATCATCCAATCCGGCGTCGAGTTTGCGGATCTTGGACTGATTATCATCGACGAGCAGCATCGTTTTGGCGTCAAGCAGCGAGCCCGTCTCAAAGCCAAGAGCCAGAGCCCGGAGTTGCTCACCATGACCGCCACCCCTATACCGCGCACCCTGGCAATGACCATGCATGGGGATCTCGATGTGTCGGAAATCGACGAGCTTCCGCCGGGTAGAAAGCCGATCATGACCAAGCTATTGCGGCCCGGTCAGCGACGAGAGCTGTGGGACTTCGTCTTGAAAGAGGTCGCTTCCGAACGTCAGGTCTATGTCGTCTTTCCTCTCATAGAAGAGTCTGAGTCTCTTTCTGCCAAAGCTGCGACCAAAGAGTTCGAGAAGCTCAAGAACACTTACAAGAACCTGCGGTTCGGCTTGATGCACGGCAAGCTCAAGCCCCAGGAGAAAGACGAGGTCATGGATATGTTCCGCGACCGTCAATACGATGTCCTGGTCTCTACGACAGTCATCGAGGTGGGTGTCGATGTGCCGAACGCCACAACGATGATCATCGAGAACGCCGATCGCTTCGGGCTCGCTCAGCTCCACCAGCTGCGCGGGAGGGTCGGGCGCGGCAGCGATCAGTCCTATTGCTTCTTGCTCACCGAATCGAAAGCCCAGCAGACCCGCGAGCGTCTCGAGATTCTCACCAAGACCAACGACGGGTTTGTTGTGGCGGAAAAGGATCTGGAAATTCGCGGACCTGGCGAATTCCTCGGGTACAAACAAAGCGGTCTGCCTGACTTGATACTCGCCGACCTGGTCAATGATGCCACGATTCTGGAAGACGCCCGCAATACGGCGATTGCAGTGATCAAAACGGACCCCGAGCTGGAGACCAGCCCGCAGCTCCGTGAGCTCCTGGACAAGCGTCTTCGCCTGGCGGAAGCCGAGATCATGCGCTCGGGGTGATCTCGCTCTGATGTTGTCTTGCTGAACTCTCTGGATCGGAACCTATCCGACCAGGGCTCGTCTGGCACTGTGTAATTCCCCATTGACGATCCATGGGGGAGCAAGGAAGATACTAACAATCGTCAGCCTGCAAACCAGGCAACCGTCAAGAGTCTGGGCTTTCGATGGTATTATTGTTTCTTTCGTGCAAGTCTGGAATCCCGGTAATATTCGCGTTTAACCAGGAAGAACAGGAGAGATTATGGGACTGAGGATGCCTGCAAGAGTGCAGAAACTGGCTCTGATCGCAGGATTGGCTTTGGTGTCCGTGCTCGGTGGTGGCTGGACAACTCCCATTCTGGCTCAGCAGTCCAAGCTTTCAGCCTCTTCCGACCCGAGCGAGCTCTGGGCGTTTGTGAAACGGTTGGACGCGCGTATCAAGACTGATCCGCAGGCAAAGTATTTCGCTAGCAAGGGACAGTGTTTGGAGTGGCTGGGGAAGTTGAAGCAAGCTGGAATTGAGTATAGCAAGGCGATAAAACGAGCTCCATCTAGCCGCGATTATTTCATAGCAAGGGCAAGAGTATTGCGCCGACAGAACCAGTTATTGGCTGCCGAAGAGGACTATACTCGGGCAATCGAATTGGGCGATGAGACTGTAGAGGGTTATGGTGGAAGGGGTATGTGTCGTCTTGGTTTGAAAAGCTATGAGGGAGCGATTGAAGATGCCGATAGAGCGATTGCATTGGGCTCAACGGAGTCAGAGGATTGGTACGTGAAGGGTTCTTCCCTGTATCACCTGGGCAAACTTGATTCAGCGCTGGTCTACCTAAACACGGCACTAAAAATGAGGCCAAATGATGCTGGATACCTAAGGGCGAGAGCACAGATGTTATTGAAGCTCGGAAGGACGAAAGAGTCTAAGGCAGATTCGGAAAGGGCTCACCGTTTAGATGGGCGATAGGCCTAATGATCTGTTGGGCAATTATTTAGTAGGGCACTTGGGTCGAATGAATGGTAGATGGCATTGAAAGTACCGATGGAGACCTCCCAAAACATGGGCGTCAAGATCGCTCAGTTTTTTCAGATTTGAATGATGATTCTAAAACGCCATTGGTATCCGAGCGATCCGATCAGGTAGATAGATCAGCTCGAGAGACAGAGCAAGCTCGATTAACTACTACGAGGCCCAATGGAGTGGTAGAAGTAGATCGAAACCTTCGACCTGACAGTGTTGAGGGACTCAGACTCGCCGAGACAGCCAAGTATTCCAGAAGTACACAGAGTGTTTCGGAGAGCGCCAAATCAGAACCTCGAGCGGGTATCGAGACGGCTCCTACTGTCGCAAGCCATCCCCGAGAAGTTGGGAGTAATGTTGAACCGCCTAAGCTACCTGGGTCGCAAGTGGTTGAGCCAGCTATAGGTCAGAGACCATCAGTTTTCGAGCCAGGTGCTCCGGGTCCCAAGGAGTCTCCATCAATTGCAGACTCGATCGAACCTGCGCAGACAGAGTCGGTGAAATTAATTGCTGAGGAATCAACCAGCGACAAAGTGAGTTCACAGACCAAGGGAGACGCAGTTGAGGCTTCTATTGCTGGAAAGGGTCCGTCCGAATCGTTTTACAGGGCAACGGTCACGCACCAGGAGAAGGATGGATCTGCTCCCTCGTCGCTTGTAGGTTCGGAGCATACGTCAGATCGCAAACCGGCTAGGGATTCCACAAGCAAGCCTGCTCAGAGCGTTCGGGATGTCGCAGAGAAAGTATCACCCTCTGCCTTAGCGGGTGATAAAGGATTCTCCGGTGGAGACTCAACCTCGAAGACAGGGTCAGCCGGCTCTGAGAAGGTAGGGACACCAGTCATCCAACCAGAGAAATCTCAGTTTAGAAGTGACCTCGAAGGAATTACTGAAGCGACCGGCGTTGCAAATAAGGCGTCGCGTGGAGAGCTATCGTCCGGGCACGGTCCCGCGCCTGGCTCCGAGAGCGGAAAGATAGCGGAGCTTCCCGAGCGAGGGCTTCATTCAGAGAAAGTAGAATCGACGCCAAAGCATGGTGAAGTTCGATCTGAGAAGCCACCAGGAACGGTGAGCGAGGGACCTGTTTCACGCGAACATGCACACAGCGGGTCAAACACAGCGCCCTCGAAGTCGGGGTCCGGCGGCGGAGCCGGTCCAGGTTCTAAGCTATCGGCCGGAGAAGAGGCGGACGCGGAGAATGGAATGAAGGCGGAAGACATTAAGTCTGCTGGAATGGCCCTCTGGGACGGGAAGAACAATCCGCTAGTATCAGGGAAAGGTCAGGGCTCCAGCCGTGGTGGACCGCTTGATCCTAGTGGTGGAAGAGATTCCGGAGCTGGAAAGAACATCGAGACAGGCAAGGGTAAGTCGTCGAAGATCGATCCTCGTGCCGATATGAGTCCATCCGAGAAGAGTCGTGTCGATGCAATCATCAAAGAGACCGACCGCAGGATCTTCGGTGAAAAGGGCGAAAAGCAATCCTCTACAAAGGACTCGAGAAGTGGCTCCGAAGGAGAAGCCGAGTCGAAAACGGATTCGACGAAAGGACCGCGCGGCGAGAAGTCGGACATGCCCGGGGAGTCGAAGCAGGGGCCAAGAGGCGAGCCGCGAAGCGAGCCTGGTATTACTAAGACGAGCAGAGTTCCGCAAGGTTCGGAGCCGTCAGGTAGCAAGGATCGAGGTCCTGAGGCGAAGCCGACAGTTCCTGATAGCAAGACTCCGCATGGACAGGAAGGGGATCTCCCACCGAGTGTTCCCATGCCTGGTATCAAAGTCGGTGGACCGGATTTTGGTATCAAGTGGCCCGGCAGCAAGGGAGAGAAGGGCGAAAAATCAGGTCCAGGCAAGTCTCCTACCGATAAGGGCAGCCGAATTGAGCCGGCTCGGGTACAGGGCGCCCGCGATGCTATCGTCAAGCTTCTTCCCGAGGGAAGAGAAAATATCAAGATCGTGCGGAATTTGAGTACGAAAGAGTCGGCAGGCAGAAAAATCGAAGTCAAAGAGCCGGCTTCAGTTCGATCGGGAGACATGCGCGTCACGTCTGTCAAGATTGGCAGTGGGCGAGTGTCTCAGCAGGGCAGGGTCGATATCTCGGTGGTTGCGCCAGTCGACTTCAGCGTCATTACCAGTTGGGTCGATCTCAAAGGCATTCTCAAGACCGGCAAGAGTTTGATCTCTGCCGACACCGTCAGGACAGATGGACCGGCGAGCCAGTCCTCCGAATCGGCAAAGACGGGCACAAAGGCCGTTCCGTCCGAGCCAGCCGGCAAGAAAGTCGCTGATACCACTGGTGCTATCAAAGATCCAGGCGATGCTTTTGGTGGTAAATTGCCGGAAATAAAGATGACCTACGCCGAGCAAGATGGCGTTTCTAGAAATTTCCAGGGAGGCAAAATTGGGGCTCAGGCAGACAAAGTTGGAGCACCGGAAGGCAAAGCTGCGGCCACGGAAAGCAAATCCGGATCCCCCGAGAGCAAAGTCGCACAACCTCCTGTCAGCACCACAGGTTTCATCCCGCCTAAAGGCGGCATAGCCAGCCCGGATGCGGCGCAGACCAGACCGGTGCGCGAGACCGGCACTCAGACTACTGCAAACGATCAGGACCAGGCGCGGGTTCAGGGCAAGGCGGAGTCGGATGTACAGAAAGGCAAATCGGATCGTGCCAGACCCGCAGCCGAAGCTAGAGAAGGCAGGATGCTCTTGCATGAGCTGGTGAGGACCAATACCTTCCGCCTGGGTGTCTCGAGAGTCGCCGAACGGGGGCTCGATGGTGCGCGAGTTGTAGCAGGCGATCTGAGCCTCTGGATCGCCGGTACCTCCGATGAAAGCAGCGCCAGAACTATTCGCGAGATTCTCGGAAAGTTCAACCTGGCTACTCCCCGACGTGATTTCACACCCGAGATCACAGAGTCCGGCAGCTATCGCGTCGCCAGAAGCAACAGCTCTCAGCAGCTCGCTGCCTTTGCCAGCTCGGCTCGGATGGCGGCAATCGGAGCCCAGCTATTCGGATCGTCCCAGGAAGTATCGGCACTGGAAGATAGCGATGAGAGCCAGGAGTCGCCCGGCGCCGAGAGCCTCCTCAAACAAGATGAATCATCTAGCCGGGCAGACGAAGGTGCTCGACAGTGGCACATCGTCCAGGATGGGGAGACTCCCGAATCCATTGCTGTTGTCCATTTCAGCGAAGCCGCTCTGGGTGCCCTTATCCGCGAGATCAACAAGCCGCTCTTGCAGCAGATGTACGATGTTTATCAGCAGGAGCATGTCGATGTTCTTCCGGCAGGAGTTATGATATTACTGCCGAATGAAAAAGACATCGACGAATTTCGACACGGGTCCGGGTCTTGACTAAGCGGAATCAACTCTCTCTCGGTATTTCCAGCAGCCTTCTGGCGCTGGCGTTGAGTATCGTAATTGGTGCCGGATCGGATTGCCCAGCCAGAGCCCCACAGGACCCTGATCTGGCGCTGGCAGAGAGACTCTTTGATCATGGGCATTACGGAAAAGCCGCCAATTACTACACGAAGTTTTTAAAGAAGCATCCGACAAATGCACTGGTGATAGGAAAAAGAGCCAAGTGCTATAACCGCTGCGGCAGTGATGAGTTAGCGGTCAAGGAGCTGGACAAGGCTCTGCGTATAGATCCGAATCTCTTCTGGGGCTACAAGTGGCGGGGCGAGACCAATTTCAATCTGGGCAGGTTCAAGGATGCCCTGGCTGATTTCGAGAGAGCCAGGAGGCTGCCTCACGGCAAAGAACAATACAGCCTGGCGCGATGGATGGGGCAGACTTATGACGCGCTAGGACAGGAGCAGAAAGCCTTCGACGAGCTGGCGCGATCGATCCGCGAGCATGCTGCCGTGAAAGAAGATTCGCCCTCCTGGAGAGAGAATCAGCAGGATCTCTATCGCATAAGAGGACAGACGCTCTTCAACCACAAGCGCTATGATGAGGCGGTTCATGACCTGTCAGAGGCGATCAAAGTCGGTTCTCCTGGCTCCTTCTCCGAGGAGATTACTATGAACAGAGCTGATTGCTATATGGCTCTGAAAAAGTACGATGAAGCTATCGCCGACTATTCGACCCTCCTGAAATTCAGCCCCGAGGACGAGGTCGCCTTCGAGAAGCGGGCTCACGCGTATGAGGGGAAGGGCGAGCACAAGCGTGCTCTTGCCGATATCTCGAAAGCGATCAGCAATTATCTGGGAGAGGACAGGTCCAAGCTCTATCGATTTAGAGCTTCTATTCACGCAAAGCTCGGCAACAAAGAGCGTGCTCAGCAAGATCTAGCTCGAGCGGCGAAAAAGCCCTCGTTCTAGAGGACCTCGTTCTAGAAGCTCTCGTTCCAAATGAAGCCATTGTTCTAGCGGATTGCGCCGGAACCGAACGCCGTTCCCTAGAGAGTTCCGCCGCCGGTACCGTCGGTGGTCTCAGGCACTTTGATAGCCGGGCGCAGGAGTTTGTCCAGTGAGTCCATATCGGGCGATGTGCTGCCGCCGCTGGCGGGCGCCGGGGTCTGGGCTGCGGGCTGATACTGGCTGGCTGTCTCGGGTGGCGTGTATCCGCCGGCGGCATCGTTGCCATAGCCGGCGGACGTCTGAGGCTGATAAGGCGATACTGCTGGTGGTGCAGTCTGCGGAGGCGCGGCTTCGGTCGGTATCCTCAGGGTGTCTTGCGGAGCGCTTCGGGTCACATATGCGTCGTCGCTCGCTACCTGTGTCGAAGGGCTCGACTGGCGGATTGGCGGTGCGGTCTCCGGGGCGGAGCTGTCGCTTGTGACCGGCTGATAGC